>NZ_JAPEHS010000072.1:0-13317 GCF_028823565.1 Psychrobacter sp. A3 | reverse complement strand
TTTGTCAAGCAGCCTGGTTATTATGGCGGGCTGGCGGCGGACTCGGTGCTGTCTTATCTCGACAGAGCGGGCGGCGTCGACCCGACACGCGGCAGCTTTATCGACATTCAGATCAAACGCAATGGCCAAATGCTCCAGCAAGTCAATCTTTATGATTTTTTATTGGCCGGTAAGTTGCAGCCTTTTGCCTTTCGTGATGGTGATGTGATTACAGTGGCCCCGCAGAAAAAAACCTTTGAGGTCAGCGGCCAAGTACAAAACGAATATACCTTTGAGTTTGATGTCAACGATCTGACCATCGGTGATGTCTTGCAAGTGGCCAATCCTGCCGCAAACGCTACCAATGTCAGTATTACCCGCAGTTCAGGCCGCGCCCAGACAGCGGAGTACTATTCACTGGCAGAGGCGCAAAACGTGCCTGTCTATAATGGTGATCAGATGGTGGTGACCTCAGATCGCTATGCGGGGACGATCGCAGTGCAGGTGAAAGGAGCGCATACGGGCAATGGCGCGATGGTGGTGCCCTATGGCGCCCGTCTCAAAGACATCGTGCCGCAATTGCAGCCAAGCCCACTGGCTAAGTTGACACATTTGACCATTTATCGTCAGTCAGTCGCTGAGCAGCAAAAACGCATGATCAATGAGTCGCTTGATCGTCTAGAAGAGCTGACACTTGCCACGCAGTCAACGACCCGTGAAGAGGCCGCACTGCGTCAAGATGATGCCGCTTTGGTCAAGCAGTTTGTGGCAAAAGCGCGAAATGTACAGCCAGATGGTCAGATCGTTGTGGTGCCAAACTCATGGCAAGACATTATCCTTCAGCAAGGCGATGTCATCGAGATCCCCGCGCAGACGTCTGTGATTACAGTCAATGGACAGGTACGCGCACAAGGGGCGTTGACCTTTAACCCAGATTATACCGTCGGCGATTATGTGGCCAATTCAGGCGGCTTTGGTGATAATGCAGATACCAAAGAGATTTTGGTTATCCATCAAAATGGCGCCAGCGAAGTGGTGAATACCGCTTATCGTATCCAGCAAGGCGATGAGATTATGGTGTTGCCAAAGGTTAAGACCAAACGGGTAGAGATTGCGCGCGGACTGTCGCAGATTTTCTATCAGTTGGCCATCGCTGCAAAAGTGGTACTGGATCTATAACGACTGATAGGCGTTTTATAGGATAAGATGTTTATACTAAAATATCAGTGATTGGTAAATCACTGATTGACAAGGGGAAATAATGGCAAACAGCGTCACAGAAGAAGGCAAAAGCGCCTCTATATCGGCCTTTGATGATACGCTGTTTTTGCCCTTAACCCAGCGCTTGCGGCCGATGCAACTGGCGGTGATTGGTAAAGGTATGCAGCGTAATAATCTTTTGCTGCCACAAGTGCTGCATGCTGATATTCAGCGCTGGTATCCGTGGTCAGCAAGGCAACAAGGTGTCACGGCCCCTGCTGCATCACTGCTGTCTAGGTTGCCCTTACCAAACCGTATCAAGAATCAGATCAAAACCATATCGAAGCCTCAGCCCGAGGCTTTTATCGGTTGGGGACGCAAAAAAAGCTTTCAGCGCGCCCACAAAGCCGCCAGCAAACAAAGCTGTGCTGTGCTGAGTATCGAAGACGGATTTTTGCGCTCATTAGACTCTGGCATCAGTAGCCGCCATGCTGTCAGTGTGGTCGTCGATGATGTGGGTATTTATTTTGATTTGACCCAAAGCTCGCGCTTAGAGCAGCTTATCGTTGCTCGTGCCAGTTTTGACAATCATAACAATCGTGACAGTGCTGGGCATCATGCGCTGCATCACAGTCGTGCTCAGCAGCTGATGTCACGCATCTGTGCAGAAAAGCTGAGTAAATATAATGCGGTGACGACTTGCCCCTCACTCAATGAGTTGGCAAACAATAAAGCGGCAAAGCGAAAAGTCGCCAGTACCGCAAACACTCCTCGGCAGCCACATATCTTATTAATCGATCAAGTCGCAGGCGATGCCTCTGTCAAAGGGGCTGGTGCAGATAAACGTCAGTTTAGACGTATGCTAAAAGCCGCTTGCCGCAATCATCCGAATGCCCATATTTGGATAAAAGCACACCCTGCCGCCCGCACAGGCTATCTGACTGCTCTCAAGTTACCCAAAAATGTGCAGGTGTTGACACAGGTGCTCAATCCTATCGCCTTACTGACGCAGGTCGATCATGTGTATACAGTTAGCTCGCATATGGGTTTTGAGGCACTGATGCTCGGCAAGCAGGTGCACTGCTTTGGGGTCAACTGGTATAGTGGCTGGGGGCTGACAGATGATAGCGGTGCGCCCAAACGCTTGTATCATACTGTCATGCACCGTCGTCAAAACTTTGCGAAGGGTTTGCCGCCGTCCAAACCACAGCCTAATTCAGCCTTATTTCCACCAGCTTTTTCTCAAACGACCTCTAAAACCAATATGGCGAGAAACATGAGCGCAACTTTAGAGGTGTTGTTTTATAGCGCTTATGTCGATTATAGTCACTATGTCGATCCTGCGAGCAGCAAAGCTTGCGACATAGAGGCGGCGATTGAGTGGCTGGTGACCAACCGTCACTGGCAGTCGCAGCTGGCAGGTCGTTTGACGGTTTATGAATTTAGCCGCTGGAAGCTGCCATTTGTTAAGGCTTTTGTGGATCTGCCGCGTACTGATTTATTTATCAAACCAAAACCTCGCCTAAAAAACCTGCTGCATCCCGATCATTTACGGGTGGATTATCAGCAGCCGTTACTGGTTTGGGGCTTAGCAAAGCGGCAGCAGGTACAACAAAAACGCCAGCGCAAGCAGGTAGGTTTTGGTGCAGATAGCCCAGCTATCTACTGTATGGAAGATGGTTTTATCCGCTCCAACGGTCTGGGCGCAACGCTACTGGCGCCTTTATCTGTGGTGATAGACAGACAAGGCATCTATTACGACGCCACCGCGCCCTCGGATTTGGAGACGCTGCTACGCCACTGTCAGCCGCTAAGTCAGTCGCAGCGTCAGCGCGTCCAAAACCTACAAACCAAGCTGCTCACCCAGCGAGTCAGTAAATACAATGTGGGTGCGAGCATCAGTCGTCAGGCAAGTCGTGATGGTAGCTGGCTCATACAGGCAAAGCAGTCTGGCAAGCGTCGCCTCCTCATCGTTGGACAAGTAGAAGATGATCTCTCTGTGCAGCACTGCGGGTCAATGATCAAAAAAAACCGTGATTTGATCGCGCGCGTTAGGCAAGACAATCCTGATGCATATCTCATTTATAAACCGCATCCTGATGTGGAGGCAGGGCTGCGCGCTGGCAAGGTAGGCGCTGATGGCTTACAGCTGGTAGATGCGGCCGCTTATGATACCGCGATGCCTGACTGCCTAGAAGGGGTCGATGCGGTGCATACCATCAGCTCGTTGACAGGTTTTGAGGCGCTGCTTCGTGGTTTGAGTGTGACGTGTTATGGTCTGCCGTTTTATGCAGGGTGGGGGCTGACCACAGATATCGACGCGCAGCTGCCGCCAAAATCTCAATATCTGGCCAGACGTAATCGCGCCACTCCTTTATCGCTTGAGCAGCTATTGTATTGTACTCTGATTTGCTACCCGTTATATCGCCTGCCAAATGGCTATGGGCTGGCGCAAGTGGAGCAGGTCATCGACTATTTGTACCCGCCTGATGACGATGCTTTGATGGCAAGTTCTGAGGCTTTCATTACTCCCAGCACCAAGAGCCCTATGCGCGCTTTATTACCAACGCCTACCCAATTAAAACGCCGCGCCGCGACGCGTTTTATGCAGTATCGCCATCAGTGGCAACAGCGTCTAAGTAATAAACCGCACTAACCTTATCTCAATAATCAACGTAAATCCCCTGCGACAGTCATGCCTTTTTTAGGTATAATTGCCTGTCGTTTATGCGGTTTTTTTGTATATTGGCCTGTTTTGATGCGACCTTCTTTTTCTTTGATTAATGGTAATTTGATACTATGACAGCTTCGATGTCTCATCTGCTTACTCATCGACATGTCTTGCTATTACAAGGAAAAATGGGCGGGTTTTTTCATCGTTTCTCAAGTTTTTTGCAGACGCAAGATATCAAGGTCAGCAAGATTAACTTTAATGCTGGCGATGCGCTGTTTTATCATCATCCCAATACTTACGAATACACAGGCACATTGGCGCAGTTTTCGTCGTGGTTGTCTGCTTTTATTCAAGAGCAAGGGGTCGATGCCATCGTCTGCTTTGGCGACTGCCGTCCGCACCATACTCAAGCGGCGCGGGTCGGTGAGCAGCTAGGCACCTCATTTTTCGTATTTGAAGAAGGCTATTTGCGCCCTGATTACATCACCTTGCAAGAGCATGGCATCAATGGCTACTCACGCCTTAATACGGCTGATATCAAGGCGCTGAAAAAAGCCAACGACCAGCCGCTATATACGCATAATCGCTTTTATCGCTTGAGCGTCGCGGCTGTCGTTTACTATGCGGCCACTTGGCTGTATAAAAGCCGCTACCCGCATTATTCCCATTATCGTGGCATGACCGCCTGGCAAGAGGCAATCGCTTGGCTAAAAGCGCCGTGGCGCAAGCTGCGTGGCTACTTACCTGACAAGCGCTTACAACAGCGGCTAACGCGGCAAGATAGCAACAATTATTTTTTGATTAGCTTACAGGTGCATAATGACTCGCAAATCACTCATCACAGTGACTATCGTGATGTGGTGCAGTTTATTGACGAGGCCATCGCAAGCTTTGCCCATCATGCCGATGCTGCGCAGCTGCTGGTATTTAAGCATCATCCGCTAGACCGAGGTCATCGGGATTATCGTGAGTTGGTAGCAAGTTTGGCGGCGCGCTACCAAGTCGCAAACCGAGTGTTTTATGGCTGTGATATGCATCTGCCCACCTTGATGAAGCACAGTATCGGAATGGTCACCATTAATAGCACCACGGGTCTACAATCGATATATCATAAAAAACCGACCAAAGTTATGGGCCGCGCTATCTATGACACTCCCAAACTGACGGATCAAAAGCCACTCGATAAATTCTGGCAGCAGCCAAAGGGCCCCGACAACGAGTTTTATCTGCGCTTTCGTGAGTATCTGATAGAGCAAACTCAGCTAAATGGTGCTTTTTATGGCAAGTCGCCATGGATATATAAGTATCTGAGCGCGACAAAAGACACTGACGATTCGGCGTTCTCTGAGAGTAAGATGCCCTAAAAAATAACGGGAATAAACGTGAAATATCGCAAAAGATACAGGCGCGATAAACAAATTAGCCAACAATCTGTTGCCTTCTTTTTTTCTGTAGCGTTATCGGCTTGTAACCTTACTGGTAAATCCTTTGCCAACAAATAAAATCGCCTTACTTTATAGTGGAAAACTGCTAGAATACGCTTTTATGTTTGCGCATAACGGTTGGCGTCTTCAGTGGTTGATTAAAGACAGTGATACCGGATGTCGGTCTGATAATGTCTGGATCTTTATGGCTCATTTATAGGCCGCCAGTTTTTAGATAGCGACTTTCTAGATAGCGACCGTGTGACATGCGCCTGACAGCATTTGCTCGAATCTTTTATTCTATCACCCTTAATTTAGTAGGCGCTTTGTGACTGCATTAGCAAATATTCGTAACTTTTCAATCATTGCCCACATCGATCATGGCAAGTCGACGCTTGCCGATCGTTTTATCCAGATGTGCGGTGCCTTGCAAGATCGCGAGATGCAAGCGCAGGTACTCGACTCCATGGATATCGAGCGTGAGCGCGGTATCACGATTAAGGCGCAGTCGGTCACTTTGTTTTATGACCATCCAAATGGCGAGCGCTATCAGCTTAACTTTATTGACACACCAGGCCACGTCGACTTTTCTTATGAAGTGTCGCGCTCACTTGCTGCCTGTGAAGGGGCACTGCTGGTGGTGGACGCCGCGCAAGGCGTCGAAGCACAGTCGGTGGCCAACTGCTACACCGCGGTCGATCAAGGTTTGGAGGTTATGGCAGTCTTAAATAAAATTGATTTGCCACAAGTAGAGCCTGAGCGCGTGATTCAAGAGATTGAAGACATCATCGGGATTGAAGCCATTGATGCGCCGCGTGTCTCTGCCAAATCAGGTCTAGGCGTCGATAAGCTATTAGAAACGTTAGTAGATGTTATCCCTGCGCCAACAGGCGACCGCGAAGCCCCGCTACAAGCCCTTATCATTGACTCTTGGTTTGACAGCTATTTGGGCGTGGTATCGTTGGTTCGTGTCCGTGAAGGGACGGTGAAAAAAGGCGATAAGATTTATATCAAATCGACCAAAGAGTCTCATCCTGTCAGCTCTATCGGTGTCTTTACGCCAAAACCTGTCGACACCGGCGTTCTAGAAGCAGGGGAAGTGGGTTTTGTCATCGCTGGTATCAAGGACATCGCAGGCGCGCCGGTGGGTGATACCATCACGCATGCCAGCACGCCTGACGTTGAGCGTATCCCAGGTTTTCAGCAAATCACTCCGCAGGTCTATGCAGGCATGTTCCCTGTCGATGCCAATGATTTTGAAAAATTCCGTGAAGCCTTACAAAAACTACAAATCAACGACGCCTCGCTTTTCTTTGAGCCAGACACCTCGGATGCGTTAGGGTTTGGTTTCCGCTGTGGCTTTTTGGGCATGCTGCATATGGAGATTATCCAAGAGCGTTTAGAGCGCGAGTATGACTTGGATTTGATCACCACTGCGCCGTCGGTGATTTATGAGATTGTCAAAAAAAACGGTGAGATTATCTATGTCGATAACCCATCGAGATTGCCTGAGCCAAACAACATCGAAGAGTTCCGCGAGCCGATTGCCCGTTGTCAGATTTTAGTACCGCAAGATTACTTGGGCAACGTCATGACTTTGTGTATCGAGCGCCGCGGTGTACAGGTCGATATGCGCTTTATGGGCAAGCAAGTCCAGCTGATCTTTGATATTCCGATGGGCGAGGTGGTCATGGACTTCTTTGACCGTCTAAAATCAGTCTCGCGCGGCTTTGCCTCATTGGATTATAACTTTGAGCGTTATCAAGTCGATAAGCTGGTGAAAGTGGATGTACTCATCAATGGTGATCGAGTTGATGCGCTAGCGATGATTGTACATCAGGACCAAGCACGCTTCCGTGGCAACCAGCTAGTGACCAAAATGAAAGAGCTGATTCCGCGTCAGATGTTTGATGTGGCAATTCAGGCGGCGATTGGTAGCCAAATTATCGGTCGTAGTACGGTCAAAGCCATGCGTAAAGATGTCCTAGCCAAATGTTATGGCGGTGACGTATCACGTAAGAAAAAGCTGTTGGCTAAGCAAAAAGCGGGTAAAAAACGTATGAAGCAGGTGGGTAGCGTCGAGATTCCACAAGAAGCCTTCTTAGCCGTGCTGCAAGTGGATAGCTAAGAGTACATGCTGCTTTGGTAAAGGTTTGATAAAAAATACGTCACATATGGTTTGATCTTATCGATGCTGCAATAAGATAAGCCGCTCGTTAATAGGCAAGTTATTATGGATTTTGATTTTAATTTAATTTTAGTGCCATTAACCATCGGCTTAGGTATCATTTGGCTATTAGATAAGTTGACCCTCAAACAGCGTAAGACTCGCGGACGCGGCAAGGAGAGCTTATTGGTCCGCTGGGCTTATGACTTTTTCCCTGTATTGGCCGTGGTGTTAGTGGTACGCTCATTTTTGATTGAGCCTTTTAATATTCCCTCATCATCGATGGTGCCTACGCTGTACACAGGCGACTTTATCGCGGTCAATAAGTATGCGTATGGTGTGCGTCTGCCTTTGACGTACAATAAAGTATTGGACACAGGCGAGCCTAAGCATGGCGATGTGGCCGTGTTTCGCTATCCAGAAAACCCAAGTATTTACTACATAAAGCGTATGATTGGTCTGCCAGGGGATACGGTGAGCTATGATAATGGGACGCTTGCGATCAATGATGTACCAGTAAAAACCAAGCCTGTCAGTTTTACGGCCAATACAGATCTGACGTCTCAGCTTTATTTGCCAGGACAGATTGCCCCTGGTCAAATACTCACCGAAGAGAGTGCTGCTGCCATGGGCCAGCAAGAAGAGCGTGAAGCGCAGTATTTTGCCGAAACCCAAGGGGATACGACGCATCTTGTGCGCTACTTGACCGATATGAATAGTGCGCAATATGCGCCTTTTTTGCAGCAACAAGCGCCAGAAGTGGTCAGCTCTGAGGGCACACAGTGGCGTATCCAGGTACCAGAAGGTCAGTATTTTGTGATGGGTGATAACCGTGATCGCAGTGCTGACGGTCGGTTTTGGGGTTTTGTGCCCGAACAAAACCTAGCGGGCAAAGCGGTCTACATCTGGATGCATAAGCCGCCTGGCCTAAACCTGCCCACTTTTGCACGTAACGGTACGATTCACTAACCGTAAAGACTGACTAGAGCGCTTCTTCACTTAGAGTTTGGTTTGAGGCAGCGTGTACAAGCATGATATGTCTGCTGACAAAAAGTAGCAGCGCCGCTATTGGTTTTTTTATCGATAATAGTTTTGTGCTAATATTGTTACTATCGAATCAACAATCGTCTCATAGGTAGGCGGCGGTTAAAAATAGTGATTTATCAATATGGACCAGTAGAGGAAAAGGATCATGCAGCAGATATCTGGCTTGGCAACGCAGCGCGGTGCAAGTGTGACCAGTATCGTTTTAGTCATTATGGTTTTGGGTGTTGCTGCCAAACTCATCGTTGCTATCGTACCCGCTCACATCGGTGATTACCAGTTAAATAAGACTTTGAGTGCCCAGCTAAAAGAGTCGAATAATAATAATGAAACCGCCAGACAGTACGTCGAACGTGTCAATCGGCAGCTATCTATCAACGCTGATTATGACACCAAAGCAGAAGATGTCTTTACCTTTACCAATAAAAAAACGGGTCAACTGGCGATTCATAAGCAGTATGCGGTCACCAATAATTTCTTTGGCAATGTCGATATCGTCAATCGTTTTGAGGCCGATATCGATATGAATAGCGCAGAGTAGCGCAGCCGAGCCGCCGATGATTTTTATAGCGCATTTATCATTCTAACCATTCACCACCTCAGTAAAAACAGAAGGGATAACCATAAGCCACGCATGAAACCAACTTCGCAGCATTCCCAAGCGGTTACTACTCCCAAAAAAAATAGCACGTCTGTCGACAACCACGTTGTGAGTACAGAGTTTGCCCAACGATTAGCGGTTTTGACGCGCAAATTAGGCTATGTGTTCAACGATTTGAGCTTGCCAAAGCTTGCGCTGACGCACCGCTCTTTTGACAGCAAAAAAAACTACGAGCGTTTAGAGTTTTTGGGTGACGCCCTGCTAGGGATGATCGTCGGAGAAGCTTTGTACCATCGTTATCCGACGCAAAATGAAGGGCGATTGACGCGTATGCGAGCCACTTTAGTACGTCAAGAGTCGCTGGTAATCATCGCGCAAAATCTTGAGCTCTCCAACCATTTGATTTTAGGCGTGGGCGAGCGTAAAGGTGGCGGACGCAATCGCGCTTCTATCTTGGCCGATGCTGTAGAGTCTTTGATTGGGGCGATTTACCTAGATAGCCAAGACATGGACATCACGCGCCAGTGCGTACTGTCGTGGTATGGGGATTTGATCGACAATGTCAACGATCAAAAAGCCTTAAAAGATGCCAAAAGCCGTTTGCAAGAGTGGCTACAGTCCAAGCAATTTGATTTACCGCATTATGAATTATTAGAGACTCGAGGGAATGCGCCGCATCAGATATTTGTGGTGCGCTGTCATGTCAATATCAATGAATGCCCTGACATTACTGAGTCTGGTGAGAGTCGCCGTATCGCTGAGCAAAAGGCGGCCGAGCTGATGATTAATCAGTTGCACAAGCTGCCAAACTCTGCCAAAAAACGCTTATAGCAAGTGATAAACCCACAGCCTGACATATAATATGGTTATTGCAAGGCAGTTTGTCCACGTTGATTTTACTCGTCTTGACCGCATATATTATAAATGTTTACCTATTTATTAGCCCATAACGCAATGGATGTTTTAATATTGGTAATAATGCACCATTTAACGCCTAGTGATTTTTTATCAAACACCGTTTGGCTGGTGATAAACCCTACAGGATTACCTTATGAGCAATCATTCTGATTTGCCATCACACAATGCAGATAATACTGACAATATGACTGAAAACACCCCCATGCCCGCAGACCAAAATCAGGTAGCAATGAGCACAGACGAGATCAATCAGTCAGAAGATGTCTCATTAGAAAACGACGCACGCCACCATTGAGGCGTTTTTTGCCCCGAGTAGCCAGACACGTATCGCGGAAGATTTCAAGTCGGGTTATGTGGCAATCGTTGGTCGTCCAAACGTGGGTAAATCGACGTTGATGAACCACTTGCTTGGGCAAAAACTATCTATTACCTCGCGCAAGCCGCAAACCACCAGACATCGTATCCACGGTATTTTGTCAAACCATGAGATGCAAGCGGTGTTTGTCGATACGCCAGGTATCCATCGTAACGAAGTACGGGCAATCAATGAGCGTATGAACAAAGCCGCGGTCTCGGCTTTGGTCGATGTTGATTTGGTGCTGTTTGTGGTCGATTCGGATCAATGGCGTGATGACGATCTGCTTACCTTGCAAAAACTTGGTGAGACAGATCTGACCGTGGTATTGGTAATCAATAAAGCTGATACCTTAAAGGATAAAGGTACGCTACTGCCCCTGATCGAAACGTTCCACGAAAGCTTTGACTTTGCTGATATCGTTCCTGTGTCTGCGCTAAAAAACCAAAACCTCGATCGCTTACAAGAGGTGATCGCCTCACACTTACCAGTGGCGTCGCCTATTTATGACACCGAGCAAATCACCGACCGCTCAGAGCGCTTTTTGGCCAGTGAAATCATTCGCGAAAAAATCATGCGCAGTGCAGGCGATGAAGTGCCCTATGATTTGACCGTGCAAATTGATGAGTTCAAAGACGAGCCTGCGCATACAGATGCCAAAACTGGCCGTCCACGCAAAGCTTGTACCTTTATTGATGCGACCATCTATGTGGAGCGTAGCGGACAAAAAGCCATCGTCATCGGAGATAAAGGCCAGCGTATCAAGCAAGTCGGCATGGACGCTCGCAAGGATATGGAGCAACTGTTTGACAAAAAAATCATGCTGACCTTATGGGTAAAAGTCAAACGTGGCTGGTCTGATGACGAACGAGCCTTGACCAGTTTGGGCTATTGATGAGCAGCGATACCGATAGGTATAGCCGTTTTTAAGCCACCTGATAAACATGGGTGCTGAGGTAATAGACATGCGTAACGAAGCGTTGACAGGTTACTTATTGCATCAGCGTCCTTATCAAGAAAAGCGCGCATTATATTGTCTTTTTTCTCAGCAGCATGGGGTCATACATGGGGTTGGCAAAAAAGGCGCACCGCTATTTATGCCTTTGCAGCTATTTGCCAGTGGCAGGCGTGATTTAAAGACGTTTAGTCAAATCAATATCGCTGTACACAGTAACAGTAATAGACATGAAAAAGTCTCTTTAGATGCTCATCCCGATGATACAGCGGTAGATGACGCTCACACGCTTGCTGCCATGCCTTATGAGACAATCACGGGTCAGCAGCAGTATTCGGCACTGTATCTCAACGAGATATTGTGGCGTCTTTTGCCAACCGAAGACCCAATGCCGGTACTGTGGCAGCACTACCAAAACAGCCTATACCAACTCAAACAGCCTTTGACCCAGCAGCAGCTGCGTCTATGCTTGCGTCAATTTGAAAAGCACCTATTTGATGAGCTTGGTTTTACCCTGACTCTCAGTCATGACAGTATGCAAAACGCGATTGTGCCTGAGGGACTATATCGGTTTTTGCCAGATACTGGGTTTTTGGCCATATCGCGTGACATCATAGAGTCTGAGCGTTTAACAAGTGCCAGTGGCTATGCGGTGTTTTTGGGTGCAGATATCATAACAATGGCGCAGTCAGGCATCACTACCACGACGCTAAACGACTGGTCAAAACTACATCGTCATCTGATTGATCATTTATTAGAGTATCAGCCCCTGCAAAGTCGATTGTTGTGGCAGCAGCAGCGGCGCTATCAATAACTGCGTCTAGCAGTAGTCACCTTTATCAATCGTTACGTCTATCAATAGTAATGCCTGTCTATTAAGTCTCGTTATTAAAAGGATGTCTTATGACCACTTCTTCATTGTCCGCCGCTCATGGTACTTTGCAAAAACCTTTATTAGGCGTCAATATTGACCATGTAGCGACATTGCGTCAAGCACGCGGTGTCAATTATCCAAGCCCTTTGGCAGCCGCTTTACTGTGTGAAAAGGCGGGCGCTGACGGTATCACGATACACCTACGCGAAGATCGTCGCCATATTCAAGATGCTGATGTCTATGAGATAGCAGAGCAGCTGACGACGAGAATGAATTTAGAAATCGCTGCAACAGAGGAGATGCTAAAAATTGCCAGTGAGGTCAAGCCATACTGGGTATGTCTGGTACCTGAAAAGCGTGCTGAGCTAACCACAGAAGGCGGTCTGGATGTCGCAGGACAACTGGCTTGGTTGACCGATTATATCGGCAAGCTACAAGCGGCGGGCATTAAAGTGTCACTGTTTATTGACCCTGACGACAAACAAGTCGCAGCAGCCATCGAGTGCGGCGCGGATGCCATCGAGCTACATACCGGTGCTTATGCCGAAGCAGGTTTGGCCGGTAATGTAGATGCCCAGCAAAATGAGCTTGCGCGCATCAAATCGGCGGTTGCGACTGCGCAACGTCTCAATAACCAGCTACTGGTCAATGCAGGTCATGGCCTCACACGTGACAATGTCCATGCCATTGCACAGATAGAAGGGATTTATGAGTTAAACATCGGCCATGCGCTCATCGCAGATGCCGTATTTGCCGGACTAGAGCAGGCCGTCGTGATGATGAAGCAGGCCATGCATCAAGGCGGCTAATGCATATATAGCCAATCCGATATAAAAACGATACAGCGAGCGGCGTCGTCACAGCACGCAAGAAAAACAATTCTTTATTGAGCCGTTTTTAGCGCACTTAGATAACTATCGAGATAACTATCGAGTGAATTGAAGGCACGCTTTAGCTATTACACTGCGTAGGATGATGCTCATTGTGCTTTTGCTTGACGATACCTCGTTGATTAAATGAGATAAGATACATGGCTTTATTATAAGTGGTCGTTGGGCAGTATTTTATATGACCAAAGTGCCCACGCGGTTTGCCACTATCTCCCCAAAACTTAGTATAGTGGCGT
>NZ_JAPEHS010000071.1:0-13586 GCF_028823565.1 Psychrobacter sp. A3 | reverse complement strand
GCAAAATTCATCCCAGTAGCGCTATGACATTTTTAGAGTGTATCGACTATATGTCAATCTATGAAATATCAGCCTATTGGGTGCTATTGATAAGACTCATGAGTGGCTTTTGGCATAATAACCCATAAAATAATGTAAATTAAGATACCTGGAACCGCCGCACTCAGTGAAGATACAATCACAAACAATACTCTTACCCAAGTAGGCGACCAACCGACGTATTCTGCAATACCGCCCATCACCCCTGCTATCATACGATTGTTTTGCGAGCGATGTAATTTTGCTAATTTAGCCAAATCCAATACCTCTCTATTTTATGTTTTCTATTTCTTGTTATTTCAACCTAGACAAAAGATCGCTGTTTTTGTCTTATATTCTGTGCATTATATTTTTTATCTTACGTCTTTTAGCGTCTTTTAGTTAGGCTAAATCTGAAGCCTTTCTAACTTACAAATCAGTATAGCAACTATTTTCTTATGGTCTGTTGAAGATGTACCAGTGCTTTGTGAGTTTATGCTACCTAAGCTTGCCCTAATCTGTCCTAACTGCCTGTAAGCTACTGATTTTAAATAGTTATTTCAAAATGTTTCAGAAGCGGGTTTGTTGCCAAAACCTTACTTTCGCTGCCTACCTACTTTAAAATACCAAGCGCAATCAAATAGATACGCTTATATACTTTTACCGGTTATACTGATACTGGTTAGGAGCGTATCGATCTTATTTCAAACTGACGATACCCTAGCCACATTGTTTTATCACCGCTTAACGCCTGTTTAATAAAAACAACCTTTATCAGCGCTTGTTTACAATAACCTACCTGTAAATCGACCAAAACCTTTATACCATGCAGATTGTCTTACTTTTATAAAAACGCTTACTAACAAACCAACAAGGATTGCTATGTACGACACGGGGTTGATGATTGGTCATTTTGAACCACTACATTTGGGGCAAATGCGCAGTATTTTGGAGGCCGCAGGGCAAGCTAAAATACTACATATCGTCATCACAGCGCACCCAACGCCGCATCCAGACTTTAGCATTACGCTACAAGATAAGGCGCGCTGGCTACAGATGGCCTGTGCTGACCTGCCTTTTATTCACATTCACACCACCCATGAGATTGCCCTGCCGCTTCATGACAGCTTTGATGAAGTGCACATCGATATTCCAGCCAGCAATGCCAAGCTGCATCGTCTGAGCCAAACGCTCGCGTTGCCTGCAGAAGCGGTGCTGTTTGTGGCACAAAACCATCCTTTAGCCCAATCCCATATCACAGAACACTTGCAGATGCCCGTGGTGACGACGGCGCTACAGTCCGCTTTTGATTCATATGCCATCGCTCGCGATCCTGTCGCCCATTGGTCAGCGATTCACCCGCAAGCACGCGGTGATTACACAAAGACGGTCGCGATCGTCGGCGGTGAAAGCTCAGGAAAAACAACCTTGGTACATAAGCTTGCCAACTATTATGGCGCAAGCTTTGCGTTAGAGATGGGACGTTTATACGTCGGTACAGACTTGGGTGGCAGCGAGATTGGTCTGCAGTACAGTGACTATGGCCCCATCGCCCTCAATCATGCTCAGGCGATTCGAGAGGCCGCAGCCGTAGCGACTGCCCCTGTGACCATTGTCGATACTGATTTTGTGACCACGCAGGCGTTTTGTGAAGAGTACGAAGGTCGTAGCCACCCGTTTGTGGCCGCGTGTATCGATGAGTTTCGCTTGGACCATACCATCATGCTAGACAACAATACGCCGTGGGTAGATGACGGCATGCGCTCACTGGGCACCCCTGAGGCACGCGGGCGCTTTGAGCAGCGGCTAGTCGATATCTTTGCCCGCCATGGTATCGAGCCGCATTTGATCGATGCGCCTGATTATGATGCTCGCTATCGGCAAGCATTACGTTTTATCGATCGATATGTCTATAATAAAAACCAATAAACAAAGCGCGGTGAGTCAACGCCAAATAAAAAACAGATAAAGCAAAAGACAAACAAAGTAAAAATACAGAATAAAAACAGCATGTTATAAAAGAAGTGGCTTGTAAAAAAGTCAAAACCACAACGGTCAAACAAGCCGCTCCCAACATTTATTTTAGGAAAAACCTATGCGTATTCAGCTATTAGACAATATCACTGGTAAGTGGGCCATGCAGTGGATTATCACTTGGTTTATCTGCGGCGTGATTGCCTTATCAGCAGGCTTTTGGTTGACCACCGATCATACCACCCTAGATTGGTTTTATTTGGCGGTGTCCCTTATCGGCTTGATTTGTGTGGTATCGCTATCATTTCGCAAAAACGTCTTGGGCAATGGCTTTGGCATGGCCGCTACTGCAGGTGAAGTGGTGGTGCAGGCAACCTCGGGCGCGGTGGGTTTGATGCTGGCGCCTTTGTTTAACTTTTTCACCCATGTCTATGGTATTTTTTATTGGTCAAAGCACACCGACCCTGACGGCGACATGATACCCAAGTCTGCCAGCAAAGCGGTTTGGCTGATTACCATTGCCTTTATTGTGATTGGGTTGGCGCTATTTCCTACCGTCAACGACCTTTTAGCCAGCTATGGTTATGCGGTGGTTGAAGACGACAACAGTCTGTTTTTAGGGTTTATTTCCTTTTTTTGGATCAATGTCCTCGCCTTTGTACTCTCAATCACCGCCCAAGCCGCCATGATTTTGCGCTATTCATTTAACTGGTGGCTGTGGATTATCGTCAATTTTGTTTGGCTCATTGTCAATCTTATGTCTGGCAACTACATTTTTGCCATTCAGACCATGATCTATCAAGTCAACTCCTTTATCGGTCTGTATGAATGGCATCGTAGCGAGAGAAGCTAATATACTGAAATAATAGAGCTTAGATGACTCAGACTATTTAGATGGCTTAGAGGCCTTTGATAGACCCTATCGCATCTAGGATAAAGCTGACAGACCTGACAGACCAAAGAACCGCTATAGGAAAGCCAAAAGTGAGAGAAATGCTCAGCGCTGACTGAACCGCCTATCAGATACTATGGTAGAGAAGTCCAATTAGTGCTACAAATGATACTAGAGGCGCTCTGATGTAGGAGAGGAGTGTCGTATCTTAATGACTAACAAGGAGGTTAGTATGTCTCGTCGTCCGCCCCGCCTGTCAAAGCGCACACTTGAGCAGTGGCTCAGTGAGTACTCTGTCAGCCACCAAAACCTAATCAACAAAAAAATACATTGGCTCTGCGTGCCGACCATCTTTGTCAGTTTACTTGGGATGGGTATGTCGCTATCCGTTTGGTTTACCTTAGTGCTTAGTGCCTTGGTCTTGCTGTTCTACATGCGTTTGTCCACGCCGTTATTTTTGGCGATGGGCATGTTTATTCTTATCTGCCTGTCTGTCATGACCTTACTACCGTGGGGCTTTAAGGTCTGGGCAAGTGTCTTTGTTGTGGCTTGGATTGGGCAGTTTATCGGTCATAAAATCGAAGGCAAAAAACCCTCATTTTTTGAAGATTTACAGTTTTTATTAATTGGGCCTGCATGGGTAGCCAACAGCCTGATGGGTGACAAAACCAGTAGCTAACTCTCCGGTGAAGCGCGTTATGTGCTCAGGGTTGGTGTTCTGACGGTTTTTATACCGGTTATTTTCGTTTATATGGTTTTATCCTTACTCTAGCCATGCTGTACGACGATAAATCACTTGATTTCTTCACCCTAAAAAAGCGCCACCCATGAGCTGGATGGCGCTTTTTTGGTTTTTTATCTCTTACACTACCGAGCTTTGGTGCTTATTTACCAAACACCTTCATACGCTCTTCTACTGGCTTAAACTCTTTGTCACCAGCTGGCTGCTCGATGGCACCAAATACCATCTGCGCGTTTAGCTCCCAATCATCAGCGATATTCCAAGTATCGGCAACTTGCTGGTCAATCACTGGATTATAATGCTGCAAGTTGGCGCCAACATCGATGCTTGCCAATGCCGTCCAAATCACATACTGATGCATGGCGTTGGTTTGGTGTGCCCAGATTGGGAATTTGTCCGCATATAAAGGGGCCGCTTCTTGCATGCTTCTGACCACACCTTTGTCTTCAAAAAACAATATCGTACCAGCACCGGCTTTAAAGCCTGCGATTTTATCTTTTGTACCTTGAAATTTCTCGTCGTCACCCACGATGACCTTCAATGTCTCTTCGGTGATGTCCCACAGTTTTTGATGATCCTCATCGAACAAGACCACGATACGAGCTGACTGAGAGTTGAAGGAGGAAGGCGTGTGTAAAATAGCGTGCTCTACCAATTTTACAATCTCATCCTTAGAGACTGGTAGTTGATCGCTCAAGGCATAGATAGAGCGGCGTTTTTCGGCAAGATTTTGTAAGGTGGTTAGGTCTGACATAATAAGACTCCGTCGAGTTAAATATTTAGGTTGTATATAAAGTATGTGTTTTAAAATGAGTCGATAGTAAAAATAGTAAAACTTGCTTGATCGTCATTTGATTGTAAAAGTAACACTGACGGATCTATATTCAAATTTTGTAAAAAATCTTCACAATAACGTGAATCATAAAAGATAAATTAACAATCTGTATTATCAAATCATCCTTTAAAGCCGTCAGGCAGCGCTGGAGCGGGCAGACGTTTCATATCAGAGTCGACATTACCAAAGCGCTCGTGGCCGTTGTTCCAATCGATGATAGACTGCTTAATCTCTTCTTTATTATCAGCGACAAAGTTCCACCACAGCAGCACTTGATTGTTTAATGGTTCACCGCCGATAAACATCACCCGTGTGCCTTTTTTGGCGACCAGCCTGATGCTTTCGTTATTTTCGACATCACTATCGTGGAAGCGAAATAGCTGGTCTTGCTCACAGATTTTGCCTTCAGACTCGATCTGCCCTTCGCTGACCAAGATACCGTATTCAAAACCAGGCTCTAGCGTTAGGGTAACCTCGCCATCCTCTAGCCAGTACACATCGATACCGACCATTTTGGAGTACTGTATCGTTGGCGCTTCGTAGCGCTCGCCTGTGACGCTGGTGTAGTTGCCCGTGGTCAATATCATCTCTACATTATTTTCCGTCCACGTCGGTAGCTCTGGATAGTGATGAAAGCCGCGCTCGATTTTTTGGTCTGTCGGTAGAGCAATCCACAGCTGCACCATACTCAGCGCACGCGCCGCATCTGGCGAGCCGCCCGTATCAGGAAAGACACTTTGCTCGGTATGACTGATGCCTTGGGTCAACCCCGTACCTGCGGTCATGACGTTGACTTGGTTTTTGGTAATTACTTGCTCGTTGCCCAAGCTATCTTTGTGCAGCACTTCGCCATCTAACATCCAGCTAAAGGTTTGCAAATTGGTATGCGGATGACGACCCACTTGCATGCCAGCCTCACCGTCCTCAAACTCAGCAGGGCCTGCGTGATCCAAAAAGCACCACGCACCGATCGGTTTTTTGCCAGTATTAGGTAACAGACGGGCGATAGGAATACCGCCAACATCGGCCAAACGCGGCTCTAGGGTTTTAATACTCATGACTCACCTCTTATCATACAGCATACAAGTGTTACAAAAAGCAACGAATAGACACATTTATAATAGACATTGGCGCTCAAATGTCCTATTATTTTGCTAAACTTAACTATAACACCTATAAGCACTACTTAACGGAAATAAATAAAAAAACGTTAAGCCAATGCACTCTTTTCTCTACCATAACTCTCGATCACAAATAAGGATAATGAACCATGATGCTCCCTTCTATCAAACAAGCCAATCGTGCCTTCGCCTTCGCTGCTATCAGCGCCCTTGGCATGATGAGCACTGTCGGTCAGGCAGCGACCTATGAGCTGGACCCTAAGCATACCGCGGTGCGCTTTTTTGTCGATCATTTTGGCACCTCGACCAATGCTGGTGGCTTTTATAACCTCTCAGGCATTCTGGAGTACGCACCCAAAGAACAAAAAGGCTTTATCGGCATCACCATTCCGATGGGCAGCTTGAGCACAGGTATCAAAGAGTTTGATGGTCATTTAAAATCTGCGGATTTCTTTAATGTCAAAGAGCATCCAACCGCTTATTTTAAATCTACCAATTGGCAGTTTGATGGTAATAAAGTCAAATCAGTCACAGGCGACTTAACACTACTGGGTCAGACGCATCCTGTGACCCTGACAGCCACTAAGTTTAACTGCTATGACAGCCCAATGCTAAACGCTGAAGTGTGCGGCGGCGATTTTGAAACCACCATCGACAGAACCAAGTGGGGTATCGATACTTATACCGACGGCGGTATAATGAAAAACATCAAACTGGTCGTTCAGGTAGAAGGCAGCAAAAAGGCCGATCTCAAGTAACGACCGCTTGTCTTATAAAGATCATATAGTCGATTAGAGATAAAACAGATACACGATATGTACGACAATTAAGCTGAGTTTTTAACTCAGCTTTTTTGACGGTATAAAGTTTATGATGTCTCGTATGTTACTTAGTATGCGCGCTTACTCTAAAATACGTGTGTCAATTCATCCTTAATTTGGAACCGCCTTTGCGTAAGCTTTGACCAGCTGCCAAATTTCACCCATAAAAAAAGCCTCACAATAATGTGAGGCTTTAGTGCTCTAACAGAGCCATATTTGGAGCGGGATAAGAGATTCGAACTCTCGACCCCAACCTTGGCAAGGTTATGCTCTACCACTGAGCTAATCCCGCTAAACATCGAATCGCGTCATTGTTAACAACAACTCCGTCTCGATAGGCTGGCTATTTTAGCAAAAATTTTGAGCCTGTCAACACCTTTTTTGGCATTTTGTGCAAATATTTTCGCCGTCAGCCTTTATTTACCAGCGATTCTGTTATAAACGTTTGATTTTACAATGAGTATTATCAGCCAGTTTTTCTAAAATATTTTAGCAAATAAAGGGCTGTACTTGCTGGGCTCACGGCTATGCATGTCTATCACTGTGTTTGAGCGCGCTGTTTACTTACAATCATAGGGTGTACTGTTACTTTTTCTGTCTTGGTTTTGGCTTATTAACATTATTATACTTTGTGCAACTTTATTTATTATTTACAGTGAGGATGTTTATTATGAAAAAATTACTGACCACAACTGTCATGGCCGCGTCTTTATCGGCGCTGACACTGACTGGCTGTAGTAGCACCACCAATACTGGCGCGGTGGGCGTTGATCGCCAGCAGTTGCTCTTGGTCTCTAATGAGCAGGTGTTACAATTATCAGCGCAAAGCTATGCAAAGACCTTGCAAGAAGCAAAAGCTCGCGGTTTGCTCGATACCAATAGAGCCCAGCTCAATCGCCTCAAAAACATCTCCAACCGTCTGATCGGGCAAGTCGGCGTCTATCGTCCTGATGCGGCAAAGTGGCCATGGGAAGTACACACGATCAAATCAAATCAGCTCAACGCTTTTGTGATGCCAGGTGGCAAAATCATGTTTTATTCAGGCATCATCGATCGCCTCAATCTGACCGATGATGAAATCGCTGCCATCATGGGACATGAGATGTCTCACGCCTTACGTGAGCACTCACGCGAGCGTATCTCCCGCCAATACGCCACTCAAACGGGCATTGGCGTCGCCGCTAGTATCTTTGGTCTCTCGCAAGGTCAGGCGCAGCTGGCCAATATCGCCGGTGACCTAGGCCTGAGTCGTCCGCATGGTCGTACTCAAGAAGCAGAAGCCGACCAGATTGGCCTTGAGCTAATGGCTCGCGCAGGCTATAACCCTCAGGCCGCGATTAGCTTATGGCAAAAAATGCAGCGCGCCAGCCAAGGTGAGCCGCCGCAGTTTTTGAGCACTCACCCAAGCAGCAGCAATCGCATTGCCCAGTTGCAGTCACTGATGCCCAAAGTCATGCCGCTTTACCAAAAAGCACGCCGCTAATCATCATTTAGCATGACTGATTAGATTGACTGTCAAGCAGAGTACAGACCACGGTTTGTATTCTGCTTTTTTATAAAAGTGGCCATACTCCCTTGTCTGCTGAATGATAAGACTTGCTTATCAGTGTCTGCTACAATCGGCGTCTGCTATAATAGCCTCATGCATCGCCGCAAGACACTAGTACGCCATCGATGCCCATACCTCATCAAACACCACTTTATTACGTAACGCTTTATCAAACCATATCGCGTAAAAGGATGCTATCTATGAGTACCGCGCCTACCGCTGATGCCCTCTATGCTGAGCTACAGAGCTTGCAGCCGCAGCATATCGAGCTGATTAACGAATCGATGAATCATGCAGGCTACTTTGATGGCAAAGAAAGTCATTTTAAACTCACTATCGTAAGCGATGCCTTTGATGGCAAGCGTTTGGTCGCTCGCCATCAACTGGTTTATGGCTTGGTGGCGCCCCTACTGACTTCGCAAGGTGGCTCGGTGCATGCCTTAGCCATACATGCCTATACGCCAACAGAATGGCAAGGGCAAAGCCCAGAAAGCCCCTTGTGTGCTGGTCAAAACAGCTGAGCCATCGACAGAATAACAGAATAATCAACCATGACTGCGCGTCGTATGAACATTGTGACGGTAGCGCTGCGTGATTGGATCACCTCAGAGGGAAGGATATTTAATGAAACATTTACATATGCTGATGGCCGTCCTGACCATCGTTCTGTTTTTATATCAAAGCTATCTGGCATTGAGTGCCAATAGACGCGCTCCAAAGGCGGTGAAGATAGCCACGCACATCATTTATGCGCTTGTCATCGGCTCAGGTGCCATCATGTTGACGCAGCTAATGAGTGCCAACGCTCCTGTACAGTGGGTGTTTGCCAAGATTATTTTGTTAATCGCTGCCATCAGTGCCAGCATAAAAGCCTTTAACAACCATGCAACGTCCGGCCAAAGTAAAACGGGGATTTTTATCTCGGCGATCGCCTATGCAGGTATCGTGATACTTGCTGTGGTCAAACCAGCAAACTTATTTTAAGGCGCTGTTTACGGAGGCTGCGCAAAATTCATCCCAGTAGCGCTTTGGAACTTATGACAGTTTTGTTTGCAACTGACTATAGCTGGCATATTTCATAAATGACATATTTTTCAATATCTTAATCTGTTTATTTTTGCTATCTTAAATATAAACAACAGCGTTTATCACAGATCTTGCTGTTTATATACCCCCCATCGTGCCTTATGGAGCCACTATGAAAACTCTCTTTTCCGCGACATTACTGGCCTCAGCAGGCATTTTTGCGCTTGCAGGCTGCGCCTCGACTGGCAATATCACCCCGCAGTATGTGCCGCCCAGCACCTACCAAAACTATGACTGCCAAGCGCTGAGCCAAGAGTACAACCGTATCAATCGTTATGTCGAGACTGCGCGCAATCAGCAGTCGACCATCGCTGCCTCTGGCGTGGGGGTCGGCGTCTCAGCGGGCCGCTGGGGTATCTCACCCAATATCAGTTTTGGCTTGGGAAAAAGCAACAATACCAAAGCCCGCGATGCCAAGCTATCACGGCTCTACGGCGAGCGTGATGCCGTTGTTCAGTCCGCACGCATCCAGCGCTGCAGCTTTGCCAATGGCATCAAGATATATGGCGAATAAACAAACTATGGTGAGTTGATAGAGGTCAAATCGATAAAATACCATCGTTGCTCATACGACCATAAAAAAGCCAATACGCGATCAACGTATTGGCTTTTTTGATGAGGACACACCCTAGTGGTTATGATTGCAGGCTTTGTACCCACTGCACGATTTGCTGACTGGGTAGCGCGCCTGACTGCCGCGCAATCTCTTTACCACCTCTAAAGGCTACCATCGTCGGTAAGCTGCGTATACGATAAGGGGCGGCGGCTTGTTCGTACTTATCGGTTTGCAATTTGGCAAAGACTACTTGTGGCAATTGACTGGCAGCCTCTTTAAACTGCGGCGCCATCATCAGGCACGGCTGACACCAGCTCGCCCAAAAATCCACGATGGTCAATACCTCATTTTTTTGAATGACTTTATTGACGGTTTGTGCGCTCAGCTCATGCGCGCTGCCTGTCAATAATGGCTGACGGCAGCGACCACAGTTTGGCGCAGCAGTCAGCCGCGCTGCTGGTATACGGTTGGTCGCTTGGCAGTGTGGGCAGACCAGATGCAGATTTTGTTCATTCATCATCAGATTCCTTTTTTAGCCCTTATGATTTTTGCGGCGTATGTGTTTGCTACTTTTAAATATAGCATAACTTTACATGCTGCCATTATCCCAGCGCATTGATGGGTACTTTAAGATAACGGGTGCCATTGGCTTCTGGTTGCGGAAAATTCCCTGCATCGATATTGACCTGTACAGCCGGAATAATCAGACGCGGCATCGAAAGCGTGGCATCACGCCGCTCACGCATCTGCACAAACTCTGCTTCGTTGATACCGTCTTTGACATGAATATTGCCCATTTTTTGGGCGGCAACCGTGGTCGTGGGGCAGTGTTTGCGTCCTTTGCTCGGATAGTCATGACACAGATACATGATGGTATCTTCGGGAAGCGCCAGCAACTTTTGGATAGAGTGATACAGTATCTTGGCATCACCACCTGGGAAGTCACAACGCGCCGTGCCGACATCGGGGGCAAACAACGTGTCTCCGACAAACACCACGGTTTTTTCGGCATCGGCTGCCAGATAGGCCATATCTGCACGCGTATGACCTGGCACATACATCGCTGTGATGGTGATGTCACCAAGCGCTAAAGTATCGCCGTCGTCTGTCAAAATGTCGAACTGACTGGCATCGGTACGAAAACTCATGTCAAAGTTAAAAATTTGCTTAAATATTTTTTGCACTTCCGTGATGTGCTGACCGATGACGAGCTGCCCGCCGAGTGTTTCTTTGACGTGAATGGCCGCAGATATATGATCGGCATGGGCGTGGGTTTCGACGATATACACCAGCTCCCAGCCCTGCTCGCGGACAAAGTCGATGACCTCATCGACACTATTGGTAGCGGTGTGACCAGACTTGGCATCAAAATCCAATACAGGATCGATGATGGCACATAGCTTGTGTTGGACATCGGCCAGTACGTGCGTATAGGTTTCAGTATCGCTATGTAAGAAAGGATGAACTTGCATGGCAGCCTCACTATCAGAATGTTTCATCTATAAATATTTTTAACCTATAAATAATAGTTAAGTATGATATCGAGTCGTATATAATATTTACTCAGTTGCCGACTCATTTATAGTGTTAATATAGCAACTCCCATACATTTTATCAATTTATATAATGTAATTAACGATAACTTGCTATCATTGATGATATCATTGATAATTAACCATATATTTATTGATGTCACCGAGATAATTATTGCTATTTTATAAGGAGCTCACTCTGACTACTTCTACTTCAGCATCGAGTGCATCCATTCAGAGTACGAATGAGGATGCATCCACACATCCAGCAGACTTTGTCCCTGCCGATCTTGCCAAGCAGATGCAACAAGCCGCTATGCAAGCCAGCCAACTATTAAAGTCGCTCTCGCACCCTGATCGCTTGCTGCTGCTGTGTCAGCTCACCCAAGGTGAATACTGCGTCAGTGAGCTTGAAGGTTTGGTCGGCGTTGGACAGCCCAGCTTGTCGCAGCAACTCGGTATCTTGCGCAAAGATGAGCTGGTCACGACCCGCCGCGAAGGCAAACAGATCTACTATCGTATCGCAAGTGAGGATGCGCTGGCGGTCTTAAATCTGCTGTACCAACGTTTTTGTGCCAAAACCGACTAGCCACAGTCAATCAATAGCCGTTCACAGACACGGACGGCCACTATCACTTGATGGCGCTGCTATTTTTTGTTGTCGAAATATTTTTTAAGATGATGTACTGATATGTCTTCTATCGCTGCTCGCCTGACTCCCACGTGGCTACGCCAATACCAGCTAGCCACCTTGCCAACTGACGTCATCGCCGGATTGGTCGTGGGCGTGCTTGTCATTCCGCAGAGCCTCGGCTACGCAGTATTGGCAGGATTACCACCTGTGTATGGTCTGTATGCGGCGATTGTGCCAGTCATTGTCTATGCTTGGCTGGGCTCGAGCAATGTCCAAGCGGTCGGTCCTGTCGCCATCACAGCTATTATGACGGCAAGTAGCTTGCTGCCCTATGCCGATAAAGGCGCTGAGCAGTACGCCTTGATGGCGAGCCTATTGGCGTTTATGGTAGGAGCGCTGCTCTGGGTAGCCGGACGTCTCAAGCTCGGCTGGATCATGCAGTTCATCAGCCGCGGGGTCTCGGCAGGCTTTGTCAGCGGTGCAGCGGTGCTTATTTTTGTCAGTCAGCTGAAGTATTTGACTGCTATTCCAGTCGCAGGTAGTAGCTTGATTGGCTATCTGTCTAGCCTGCAGATGTACGTGCGCCAGCTGCATCCTCTGACCTTGCTTATCGGTGTCATCGCCTTCGCTCTTTTGGTAACGAACCGCTATGCCAGCAAGTGGGTCTGGCGTACGTGGCTGTCAGCGTCATCGGCTAAATGGGCCGAGCGCTTATTTCCCCTGATTTTACTCGGTGTGGCGATCATACTGAGTATGGCGCTGCATTGGGGCGCGCTGGGGGTTGCGACCATCGGCAGTATCCCGCAAGGGCTGCCAAGCTTCACACTACCGCATCTGCCCGATGTGCAAGAAGCGCTCAAGCTTTTGCCCACTGCAGGGCTGATGGCACTGATTATCTTTGTGTCCAGCAGCTCTGTGGCGAGCACTTATGCACGCTTGCGCGGTGAGCGTTTCGATGCCAACCGTGAGCTAACTGGTCTTGGGCTGGCCAACTTATCTGGCGGTCTGTTTCAGAGCTTTGCGGTCGCTGGCGGGTTTTCGCGTACGGCCATCAACGTCGACTCAGGGGCCAAAACTCCAATGGCCAGCCTCGTCACTGTGGTGGTGATGATCGCCGCGCTGATCGCTTTTGGTAATGCACTCGCGCCGCTACCTTATGCGCTGCTAGGAGCGACTATCATGGCCTCTATCATTGGGCTTATCGATATCGATACCCTAAAGTCGGCGTGGCAGCGAGATCGTTTGGATGCCGCTAGCTTTATTGCAGCGTTTGCAGGCGTACTGATATTTGGCCTAAATACAGGACTGGTCATCGGTCTGATGGTGTCTTTTGCCAGCCTTATCTGGCAATCAAGTAAGCCGCACGTGGCGATCGTCGGTCAGTTGGGCGGCACTGGTCACTTTCGCAATATCAATCGTCATGATGTGGTGACTTTTGATAATTTGTTGCTACTGCGTATCGATGAAAGCTTGTTTTTTGGCAACAGCGAATCGGTGCACCTGCGCATTTTAAAGGCATTACAACAATACCCTGAGGCGCGCGAGCTTATCTTAATCATGTCTGCTGTCAATCATATCGACCTGACCGCCCAAGAGATGCTCAGTACGCTCAACAAAGAGCTGGCACAACAACATAAACGTCTGCACTTTAGCTTTGTGAAAGGGCCTGTCATGGATGTCATCGGCCATACACCGCTCATCACCGAGCTATCAGGGCAGGTCTATCTCAGTACACTAGACGCGGTCAATGCGTTGACAGCGCGCTAGCGGGCGGCTGGTATAGTTAGCTGAATGTAAAACTGTTATGGATTTAAACGCGCTACTGG
>NZ_JAPEHS010000070.1:0-13555 GCF_028823565.1 Psychrobacter sp. A3 | reverse complement strand
ACGCCGATTTGCGTTCGTTCCTCGGTAGCTTTGATTTTCGTGGTGATCGTATCGATACGCCAAGTGAGCTGTTCTCTGGTGGCGAGCGCGCTCGTCTGACGCTGGCTTTGATTGTCTGGCAGCGTCCAAACGTGCTGGTCCTCGATGAGCCGACCAACCATTTGGACTTACAAATGCGTCAGGCGCTGACCCTAGCCTTACAAGGCTTTAAGGGAGCGGTGGTGCTGGTCTCGCATGATCGTGAGCTGATTGCCAATGTCTGTGATGAGCTATATTTGGTGCATGACGGGCAAATTGATGCGTTCGATGGTGATATCAGCGACTACGGAAAATGGCTGAGCGAGAAGCGCAAACAAGAAAATAGCTCAGACAAAGCAGCAGGTAAGAAAAAAAGCAAAAAAGAGAGTAAAAACTTTGTTTCACGTGAAACACGCGATAGCCTAGCAAATACAGTAGCGCCTACTGCAGCAGCCAAAGACAATCCTACATCGCCTGCTTTGAGCAAAGAAGAGCAGCGCAAAATGGCCGCCGAACAGCGTAAACTGACTGCACCGGTTCGCCGCGAGATTGAAGATACCGAAAAAGTATTGGCTAAGACTGAAACGGCGCTGACAGCCATAGAAGAAAGGCTTGCCGATACCAGTCTGTATGAAGAAAGCCGCAAAGCGGACTTGCTAAAATTGCTGGATGAGCAAAGCACCCTACAGCAGCAGCAAAGCGCTAACGAAGAAAAATTACTGCTGGCCATGACAACGCTAGAAGAGATTGAAGCGGGTTTTGAATAGAGCTGTACCTATAGTCAGCTGAATGTAAAACTGTTGTGGATTGAAACGCGCTACTGGTATAAGTTTTACTTGCGTGCTGCGTCCCCAGAGGCTGCGCAACCTACGTTTAAAAATAGCATCCCAGTGGCGCTATGACATTTTTAGAGTATATCGACTATAGATAAAGCGCCGCACATAAAAAAAGGGAGAGCATAGGCTCTCCCTTTTGTTTCACATTATTCTTTACGGTATTTACCATCACCATAAGACAGTATCTCCATGGTGGTGGTGCACAATTGGCAGTTGATTTGACCAGCAGCGGCTTTCGACAAATCTAAAATACGGCCTCGTATAAAAGGCCCTCTATCCGTGATTTTGACGATCACGCTTTGCTTTGTCTTTTGATTGGTCACTTGTACCTTAGTACCGAAGGGCAGCGTACGATGCGCAGCGGTCAAGGCATTCATATCAAAAATACTGCCACTGGCAGTACGCTTTCCGTGAAACTTGCTACCATAATAACTGGTGTTACCTGCAAAAACGCTGGTGCTTAGTAGCAGTGACAAGGTGATAACCAAAGACTTGATTAAATACGACATTCAATACCTTTATACAGTTTATAAAACAGACAGATAACTTTGCCTATATCATTGATACTCCCTGTGAGTATCAAAATTATATTCATTTTATAGCACATAAATTGTCGTATCCTTACGGCTCTGTTAAAAAACGCCCCAGTTCAAATATCAGCATTCATAAAAAATCACTGTTTTTTTAACAAAATCAGTTAGATAATGTTCTTTATTAAATACCTTGAAAGCATTGCTAGATATAACGTCTGCGCTGAATGTGGTTTGTTTAGGTAAGTAAATAAGTAGATAGTTAGACGTTTGGCTGGTAATGATATAGGTAGTGGTTTTGTTTGGGTTATATAAAGAGGGTAACGACGATAATAAAGAGCTATCAGCCGGAGCGTTAAAATATAAGGGCTAAGGCAGTGGGTCGCCGCAGGATAGCGGCAACCAGACAGTATCGATAGTAATGTAAATATTATTGCTGAAATATTAATATTTTGTACTAAAAGGTAAATTTTGCTTGTTTTACTTATTAAAAGAGATGGGCTATTTTCCATTAAATGACTCGTTGCCCAAATAAAGGTAATAAATAAGCCCAATAAGAGAGCAAGAAAAATTACGCCCAGTCGCCCTGTACTTATTTTATAGCGGATCGATGATATGAATTAGTATAGATAAAGTGGACAAGTGTAAATTTTGCCCAGCCATGATGTGGCTGTGCTATGGTAAATACTGAAATATTGCCGCATCATCCCTATATTATGTATTAAGTAAATCGTTAATAATAAATGCGATAAGGAAAAAATAATATGGCAGAAAAAAACTACTACGACATTTTGGGGGCAATAAAACGCCTCAGACGCTGATATCAAAAAAAAATACCGTAAACTGGTTCGTCAGTATCACCCTGATGTGAGCGACGACCCAAACGCGGATAATAAAATTGCTGAAATCAACAACGCTTATGAAACGCTTAGAGATAAAGACAAGCGTGCGCAATATGATGCTATGCTAGACAACCCCTTTGCCGGTCAAGGCGGCGCTGGTGGCTTTGGCGGGTTTGGTGGTCAGTCGGCAGGCGGACAAGGTGGTTTTCGCTGGGAGGATATCAAAGATCAGTTTGGTGATGGACAAGCCTTTGGCGATGGCGGCTTTCGCTTTGATGATATATTTTCGGCCTTTGGTCGCGGCGCGCGTGGCTCAGCTGGTGGACAGGCAGGAGGCCGCACGCAAGGTAGCGGCTTTGAGCAGTTTGGGGGTGGCTTTGGCGCGCAGGATAATAAAGGCCAAGATCAGCACGCCGAGATTGCGGTGGACTTGGCCTCAGTCTATAGCGGTGACGACTATAGCATCAAACTAAACGTGCCGGTACGCCAGCCCGATGGCAGCGTGGATTATGAAAATAAAACCCTTAAGATTAAAATCCCAAAAGGCATCACTGATGGCAAGCAAATTCGCCTAGCAGGTCAAGGCTCAGCTGGCATGGGTGGCGGCAAAAACGGTGATTTGTTTTTAAAGGTGAAAATCCGCCACGACCCCAATATCCGTATCGAGGGCGCTGATGTCTATCAGACAGTAAATATCACGCCATGGGAAGCGGCATTGGGTGGCAAAATCAATGTCAGTACGCCCGCTGGCACCCTTGGCGTGACCATCCCCAAAAACAGTAAATCTGGCAGCAGTTTACGTCTAAAAGGTAAGGGCATCCCTGCCAAACAAGCGGGCGACTTATACTTAACTCTCAATATCGTCAACCCTGATATCACTGATAGCAATAGAGAGGCTGTGACAAAAGCCTATGAGCAGCTAAAGCAAGCCTTTGGCGATACCAGTATCAATCGCTGATAGCTGCCACGCTGCTATCGACAGAGGTCAGCGAAAAACGATCACGATGACATAAAGCACAAATAAGGATAGCAACCAAAAGAGGATAATAATAATGAAACACTCGCCTGAATTTACCGATATTATCATGAGCTTGGATGAGCTGGTATCTGCCTGTGGTCAAGAGCGTCAATGGGTCATTGAGCTGATGGAAGAAAACATCATCGAGTACGACGTGCCAGAGCGTGAGCAGTTTACCGGTTATCAGCTCACCACGGTGCGCCGCGCCTCTCGTCTGAGTCGTGACTTTGATGCCAGTGTGCCAGCGATCGGCCTGATACTAGAGCTATTAGAAGAAGTCGAGCAGCTGCGTCAGCTCAAACGTCAGCTAGAAGGGCAGACGCCAATCATTGAAGTGGATACCGAGCATCTAAAGTAACCAAACCATTGATAAAGCCCAGCTCATAAAAAAGGCCTCATTGCGATCATTGAGGCCTTTTGTTTTACAGTGTGTGATGTACAGATACGGATTGCGCCGGCTTAACGCGCGTATTTAGGGTCGGCTGCCGCAGTAAACAAGACGTCAGTTGACGAGTTGAGCGCGGTCTCGGCCGAGTCTTGAATCACGCCGATGATAAAGCCGATAGCAACCACTTGCATGGCAATGTCATTGGGGATACTAAAGAGGCTTGCAGCCAGAGGAATCAGCAATAACGACCCACCAGCGACCCCAGAGGCACCGCAAGCACTAATGGTCGCGACCAAACTCAATAAGAGCGCAGAGGCAAAGCTCACCTCGATACCGAGCGTATGCGCTGCCGCCAGCGTCAAGACGTTGATGGTAATCGCCGCCCCTGCCATATTGATAGTTGCACCAAGTGGAATGGTGACAGAGTAAGTGTCTTCGTGTAGGCCCAGTTTGCGTGCAAGGTTCATGTTTACAGGGATGTTGGCCGCCGAACTACGCGTAAAGAATGCCGTAATCCCTGACTCACGCAGGCAAGTAAATACCAGAGGGTAAGGGTTTTTGCCGGTTTTAAGTAAGACGATAATAGGGTTGGCGACTAAAGCGATAAATAGCATACAACCGACCAATACCATCAAGATACGAGCATAACCTGCTAAAGAAGCAAATCCCGTCGCAGCGACTGTATTGGCAACCAAACCTAAGATACCAAAAGGCGCGAGAGCGATGACCCATTTCACCACTTGTGAGATGGCATCAGCAAAATCGCCCACAACGGTACGCGCGGTATCGCTGGCTTGACGCAGGGCAAAACCGATGATAATCGCCCAAGCCAAGATACCAATATAGTTGGCCTCAGCGATGGCATTGACAGGGTTTGCCACTAGATTCATCAGCAAGTTGGTCAATACTTCTTTGAGGTTGGCCGGTGGTACTTGCTCGACAGTTGTGTTGACGAGTACCAGCTCAGTTGGGAATAAAAAGCTGGCACCGACAGCAGTCAATGCTGCCAAAAATGTGCCAAACATATACATGATGAGCACTGGTTTGACATACACTTCGTTGCCACTACGATGCTGACTAATCGCCGCCATCACCAGCACAAAGACCAATATCGGCGCGACTGCTTTTAGTGCACCGACAAATAGCGTCCCCAACAATCCTAAGGCGATACCAACGCTTGGTGCTAGCCAGCCTATTAGCACCCCTAATATTAAACCGATAATAATGAGCGGTACCAGCCCTATACGCTGGTACATCGCAATCAATGAACGCATTTGTACACCCTCGAGTTAGTCAGTCAGAAGTAAATGAATCATAAAAATAGAAAAACAATCGGAGGATAGTAGCATTTTTTCGGATACTCGCCTACCAGTCAGACTGGACGCGGCAAATCAGACGGCAACCAACCACGCTGTAAAAACCACAAAAAGGGTAGGTAAAATAAAGGAAAGGCAGGCAGGCACGCGGGGAAAACTGAGCGAGGCGACTGATAAAATAAAGCTAATGAGACAAAGTTAAGATGGCAAATTTAAGATGAAAAAGCTGGAAAACAAACCAGCAAACAGCCCGCAAGTAACATGTATAGCAGTAGCGCTGTGTCGTCTTTAGAACAAATCAACTGTATAAGCTACACCGCATAGTGCGTCAGCTCGTAGCCGAGCTGTTTATAATGCTTATATTTATGACGGCCCTCTTGCATACTTTTGGCATCAGGTTTTATCAGCTCAAGTATTCGAGTGGGTTTGGCAGGACTGGTCGCGGCTATAAAATCGCTGACAGGCTGCAATGTGGTATTGAGAACGATACCTGAGAAGTCCACTGGCATATAACTGCCGAGCATGACAGGCGCTGATACTGCCACCTCGATATCGGAGGTATCAGGCTTTGCGGCATCAGACTCCATCGTATCAGGTTCTATGGAGTGAGGATCGCGGCCCAAAAGGCGCTGGTGCGGGATAAAGCTGGTCGCGTCGTGCGTCCATAGCGCTTCATCAAGTGAGCTGAGGAATGCCTCATCTTGAGACAAAATCAGTAGCGATTGGCTGCTTTTATTGAGCGCCGTTTGGGTCAGCTGACAAATAAAGCCCAAGATTTCTTGGGCTTTACGCTCGCTTAATACATAAAAACTTACGTTCATAAATTGGTCGTCATCACGGCATTAAGCGTTGTTTGCGCTGTTTTTTAAGTACTGCATAAATAAAGGCACAGGGCGACCGGTTGCCGCTTTATCTTTGCCTGAGTTCCATGCGGTGCCTGCGATGTCTAGGTGCGCCCATGGCTGACCTTCTTCGACGAAGCGTGATAAGAAGCAAGCTGCAGTCACAGCACCTGCGCCTTTACCACCGATGTTTTGCATATCAGCGATGGGTGAGTCAAGCTGCGCCTGATAGTCGTCATCTAATGGCATGTGCCAGATGAGGTCACCTGATGAGTAGCTGGCGTTTTCTAATTCAAACAACACATCTTCATCATTACTAAAGACCGCTGAGCGTACATGCCCTAAGGCCACCACGCAAGCGCCCGTCAACGTCGCCACATCGATGATGGCTTTTGGCTGATAGCGCTGGACATAGCATAAGGTATCGGCCAACACCAAACGACCTTCAGCATCGGTGTTTAAGATTTCAACCGATTTGCCGTTCATGGCTTTGACGATATCACCAGGACGCGTGGCCTCACCTGATGGCATGTTTTCTGCACAAGCGAGTGCCCCCACGACATTAATTGGTAGACGCGCCTCGCACAGCGCTTTGATGGTACCCAATACCGACGCTGAGCCGCCCATATCGAACTTCATCTCATCCATGGCCGCGCCTGGCTTGATAGAGATACCGCCTGAGTCAAAGGTCACGCCTTTACCGACCAACACGATAGGCGCATCGTCATGGCTGCTATCAGTGTTTTTGTCTGATTTTTTGCTAGGCAGTTTGGTGGGGAGCTTGTCAGCCAACGCTTTTAGACCACCGGTGACTTTTGCACTACTATTGCCGGCTGTATAAGTATCAGTCGCGCCTGCTTTGGCACTAAAGTTAGACTTGCCGCGATACTCGAGTAGTACCAATTTGCCTTCTTTGCTAGAGCCTCTAGCCACCGCTAAAAAGCAGTTCATGCCAAGCGCTGACATCTCATCTTCGCCCAGCACCGTCACTTTTAGGAGGTCAGGATAGGTCTTTGCAAGCGCTTGGGCTTGTTCTGCCATATACGCTGGAAAGCAGATATTGCCTGGCTCATTGGCGACGTCACGAGTCAAGCTTTGACCGGCGAACACCGCTTGCGCGAAGTCTAGCGCTGGCTGCAATGCTGCATCGGCCAACAAATACACATCTGTAAGTACCGGTGTGGTTTGCTCAGACTTGTATTTATCAAAACGATAGCTGGCCGCTAGTAGATTTAGCGCAAATTGGCCAAAGTGGTTTTCTTCTAGATCATCGCCGAGCGCGACCGTGATAGAGGCGACGCGTTTTTGCGTATTGCTATAGATAGTTTTGGCGATTTTTTGTAGGGCAGTGTGGTTGAGCTTGTCGATATTACCAACACCGACCAGCAATAACTGAACTGGGTTTTGCTTGGTGGTTTTTTTGTCACCGGCCAATGCCAAATCAGCAACGGTTTCGCAGGCTTTACCACTAAAGTGTGACACTTCCATCAATTGCTCAATACGAGCGCTATAGTCAGCTAGCGCAGACTCAGCGAAGAGGTTTTTTTTGTCATCCACCAACACCACCAAACAAGCCGCGTCTTTACTCTTCGCTTCTTTTTTGAGGATTTTTTGGGTATGGGTTTTGGGGAGCTGCTGAGTTAATTTGATATTCATATAGTTATCCTTATTTGAATGGTCAATAGATACCGCCTTTTAATCGGGGTACGAAACAATCAGAATTATTAAACAATCAGATTGTCAAACAACCAAATTATTAAACAACTGGGTTGCTAAATAGCTAAGCTGCTAAATCAGTTAAATCAATAATCACCGAGCCAAGTGGCTGTTTATCACCAGCTTAGTTTTTCGTAAGCTTAATGTCTCACAGACTCAGTGCAATAGCCACACGACAAGTGACTGCCAGACGCTGCCTGAGAGTATGTGTATGGTTTGAGGTGGTAAGGTGATAAAAACATAGAGTCATCTTGCCCAGCCAATATCTGAATCGCTATGCTCAAACCAACGATAAAATCCAAGATTAAGCCCCATTGGTTCAGTCAAAGCTTCAGTCAAAGCATTGGAAGGTTGGGCGTTTGTTGTAGTGTAGCATATCAGGTAATCAGCGTGCTGTCGGCATCGGTTAAGTAATGTTTTCGTATATATTTGCTGCGCGATCTTAAGAGCAAATGCTGCATAAACCACCGCCTCAATCTTAGCAAGGGTTAGGTAATGTTTTAGCACATTTTTCACAGCCATTTTTTGCCAAAACATGCTAGCATTAACGGTTATATTCAAGGCTTATATTTGTGTAGTATCGCTAATGATACTACTGTTAGTTGTTATTATCTGTTAACTATCGGCAAGCGGTACAAACCTGCCGCCCCAAAAAAGCCATTATAATAGCCAAATAAGCGCCACGCCTGAGCTAGCGCTCTATCATACAGCACGCGCATACCAACTGTTTAAGAGTCCCTATTGTGATATTACGCCGCTACATGACCCAACAAGTTGCCTCGACCACCGCTTTGGTGTTGGGGTTTTTAGTGGTGATGATGCTCGGTGGGCGCTTGATTCGTTACTTTGGGATAGCCGCTGAAGGTCGTTTAGACATCAGTTTGTTATTTACCATTATCGGCTACAATCTGCCGTACTTTTTAGAGCTTATCGTGCCATTGGCATTTTTTATTGCGCTGATGCTGGTATTTGGCCGTCTATATGTCGATCAAGAAATGGCAGTCATCAATGCCAGCGGTGTGTCGCGTGGTAAGCTGGCACGCTTGATGACGCCATTTATCCTCGCGCTGTTTGTCGGCGAGGCGGCGTTGTCTATCGTTGGTAAGCCGTGGGGGGTGCGCTCATCTGAGGCGGTGTGGCAACAGCAAGCCTTGACCAGTGCCTTTGATTTGATTCGCCCAAAAGAGTTTATCAGTAGTGGTAACTATCATCTGTATGTCGGCAGTCTGAGCGAGGACAAAAAGCAGCTGCAAGATGTGATATTGATCCAATCAGAAAAACCAGAAAAAGGCAGTCAGCCCAAAAACGCGGCGGCCAATACAGCAAAAAATGAGCGTGATCAAAGCGCCGCGGTCTCTGTCGATAATCGCATCGACCCCAAAACCGCTGAGCAGTTGGATATTCCAGAGCTGCCAGAGACACTCGTCAATCATGATATCAGCAAAGACACCATTACCTTAGCCAAACGTGCCGAGCAGGTCGATACAGGGAGCCGCGGCGTGACGCAATTGGATTTGTTTCAAGGACGACGATACGAAGTCGGTGCAGGGAGTCTAAAGTACAATCAAGTAGGCTTTGATCGCTACCGTATCAGCTTGACTGAGTCTGCCAAAGACGTCATCACCGAAGACAATATCGAAACCCAAGCCATAGGGCCGTTGTGGCAAGCGGCAACCGGTAGCGGCAGTACACAAGTGAGCACGGTCGAGGCCAAGCGCGCTGCGCAAGGTGAGCTCGGTTATCGTTTTGCGCTGCCTTGGCTGATGATTATCGCGCCGATGCTGGCGGTACCGCTGGCACAAGTGCGTCCCCGTCAAGGTCGCTGGTTGCGTTTGTTTCCCGCGATTTTATTGTTTGTCAGCTGCGCACTGGGTATCATTTCGCTCAAAAACGCGGTGAGTAAAGGCAGCGTCAGCGTGTGGGCGTATGCGTGGCTAATCTTAGGGTTTATGGCGTTGGCGCTGTATATGAACTGGGGCAGCCGCGTGCAGCATCGCCTGCGCTTTCGCAAACCTCAGCAGCCGCAAACAGTGGCTGACAGTCGCGCCAATCCAAATGACAGCACGTCAGGAGGGCAATCGTAATGCGCTCCTTATTTGCCAAAACCCCAAGCGCCGAGCCACTGGCCCAAAAACCCGGTCAACTAACAGTGCTCGGTCGCTATGTCAGACGCAATGCGCTGCTTGCTATCATCGGGGCCGTTGTCGGTCTATGGGCCTTGCAGCTTATTTTTTCTTACTTATCCGAGCTTGATTCGCTTGATGATAGCTATACGATGAGTGAGGCGATTAAGTATATCTTTTATCGCTCGCCTTACTTTTTAGAGCAATTTATTCCGACAGGGGCGCTACTTGGGGCTGTCGTAGGTTTGGGGCTGCTGGCCAACAAAAGCGAGCTGGTAGTCATGCGTGCCGCTGGCGTCAGTATCTATCGCATCGTCGGTTGGGTGCTACAACCCGCTCTGATTTTTGTGCTACTTGCCTTAGCGATCAATCAGTTTGTCTTGCCACACTCCAATCAGTTGGCAAAGGAAATCAATGATGAGGACAGCCGCTCGCTTGTGACCTCGGTACGCGGCTACTGGACGGTGCAGCCACGCTTTGAAAATGCACAAGATGGCAGTACAAAGCCTGCTGGCAGTGATATTTTATATATCGACTATGCCGACGTACAAGGCAACATCGGCGAGGTGAAGCGCTGGCATTTGGACAATGATGGCAATTTGCAAACCGCTATTCATGCCAAAGATGGGCAATATGTCGGTCGGCAAGCTCTGGATAGCAGCAGCGGCACGCCGAGCGGACAGTATCGTTACGAGTGGCAGCTCAATGACATGACCACGCTTAGTATCAACCAAGGCTTTGAGAGTAGTCAAGCCGTCTTCGCCTCCGATACGCTCAGTTTGCCATTTGCTCCAGAGTCGGTGTATCTACTGACGCGTAAGGCAGAGGATTTGTCTCTGACGCAACTATATGAGCATCGTCAGTTTATGCGAGGGCAGGGCAATCGCTCTTTAGAGCATGAGCTGGCATTTTGGCAAAAGCTGCTGTCGCCGCTATCGATTTTATCGTTGGTGATCGTTGCTTGCTCATTTGTCTTTGGCTCGCTGCGTACGCACAGCTTGGGTCTGCGTATCGTCGTGGCGCTACTGTTTGGTTTGCTATTTAGCTATGTGCAAGATTTGGTTGGCTTTATCTCATTAGCGACAGGATTCTCGCCCATGCTTATGGTGTTATTGCCGATACTTAGTAGCGCCGCCTTGGGCTTTTATCTGATAAAACGGCAGATGTAAGACAATGTGGTAAGTGGTAAGCCATCTTTAATGCCCTAAGCAAGAGAGTAAAAAACAAAAATCCCGCTAACATGCTGGTGTGTTGGCGGGATTTTTGTTTGTGCAGCTTTTAAGTTACTGAAGCTTATTCTTTGGTCGCCATAGTAATGGTATAGGTTTTGCCCTGTTTGACCTTTTCGCTATTACCAAACACTTCGGTAAACGAGCGCTTCATAAACTGGCGCAAACCATTGATGGTCACCACATAAAACCGTCCACCTTGACGCATACGCGCATAGGCATCGAGGAAGTATAGATAGTGCTGCTCTTTGCCGACTTTGGCTGGCAAGTTTGACATCACAAGGCTAAAATCTTTGTCCGCTGCCACATGATTGAAGCCGTTTGATAAATGTACATCGACATTTTTTAGACCGTTTTGCACGCAGTTACGGCGCGCATATTCTACCGCCATAAAGTCTTTATCAATAAGTGTATGCTGACCGTTCGGGCACTCACGCGCTGCCGTCATGCCGAGCACGCCATAGCCGCAGCCCAAATCGATCGAGTCATCATCCGCCCGAAAATCCACATAATCGAGCAGCATTAGGCTACCGTCATCGAGCTTTTGCGGTGAAAAAATACCCCAAGTGGTCGAAAAATCAAACGGTTTACCCAGTACCTCTTGGCGAAAATGAATGTCTTCGCGCCAGTGTTCAGCATTTTTTAGCAGGTCGGCAGGGGGACGGTGGTTTGTAGAGTGGCTCATGGGATTCTCAAATAATAGATAGGTAAAAGGTTAATAAGCTATGGCAGGTATTGTAGCGAGAAAAGGGTCAGTTTGCAGCTAGGGATTGATAGAGCAGATTCTATACTTTGCCGCCTCTATCTCAGATTGTGCTCTGCATATCAAATCTACAATCTCGCTTTCACCACATAAGTATAGGTTTAAGTCATAAAGTTTTTAACGCTTTTTTAAAAAGTAATCAAACACAAACGGGCCAAATGGCAAAAATGAGCCGAGCACGCCAGCCGGCATGGCCCATAGCGGCAGCTTTATTTTGCTGGCTGTGAGCAGCAGCATCAGGATATAAGCGATAAATAGTGCCCCATGCGCCATACCGATATATGTCACCGCCTCAGAAATGCCGAGCATATATTTTAGTGGCATAGCGATACCAAGCAATAATAAAAAAGACGTGCCTTCTAAATAACCCGTTATGGTCAAGTTTTTGAGGGCAGCATGCTGCCCTTTGGTGAGCGTAGGCTGCAAAGATGGCTGAGCTTGCGACACGTTATATTCCTCTTACAATCTTCAATAAATAGTCAGTTTTTATGTTGACCGTTCAATACTAGCCGCGTGGATGATGTTCGGCATGCAATTTTTGCAGTCTCGCTGTCGCTACATGCGTATAAATCTGCGTGGTGGACAAATCACTATGCCCAAGCAATAACTGCACGCTGCGCAAGTCGGCACCGTGGTTGAGTAGGTGGGTGGCAAAGGCGTGACGCAGGGTATGTGGTGACAATTCTTTATCAATACTAGCGACTTTGGCGTAACGCTTGATAAGATACCAAAAGTTTTGCCGCGTCATATAGCCGCCTTGCGCCGTCAAAAACACTGCTTGGCAATTGCCTGACTTGAGATGTGCAATCAGCTCGCCACGCCCGTGAGACAGATAATCCTCTAGCGCATCGCTTGCATATTCACCAAGGGGCACCAGTCGGGTCTTATTGCCTTTACCTGTGATTTGTAGCCAGCCTGCGTTTAGGTTGACTTGCTCAAGCGATAAATTAATCAGCTCACTGACGCGCAGGCCGCAGGCATAGAGCACCTCTAACATGGCCTTGTCCCGTAGGCCAAGCGCGGTACTGGTGTCAGGGGCGGCCAGTAGATTGTCGACATCGGCTTCGCTCAAATCCTTTGGCAATGGGCGACCAAGCTTGGGGCTTTTGATACGCTCGCACGGGTTGTCCTCGCGCAGGTTGCTGGCAATCATCCATAGATAGAACTGGCGCAGGCTTGAGAGCATACGCGCTTGGGTGCGTGGGGTTTTGTCCTCGATAGCGAGGGTAGATAGGCAGTGCAGCACGTCATCCGCTTGCCATTTGGTCAATGGCGCGGTGTTGGTCAGCTCACAGGTACGTAGGTCGCGCACATAAGCGTTACGCGTCCGCGTTGCCAGACCGCGCGCCAGCATGGCTTGGCGAAACTCGGTGATATAGGCAGGCTCGTCATCGACAGCCAATGCTTTGGGTTGGCGCTGTTGTACGGCACGGTCACGGCTCATAGGATGCTCGGATATAGGTCAGATATAAGTTAACCACTTTTTTTCTTCACCACATAACGATACAGCGTCGCGCTTGCTGGCGTGGTATCATCGCCATCAATAGTGATTTCATCGGGATCAGCGTCTAGGTTGATGTTTTCTGCCAGTGTTTCTTGAGTCATCAGCTCATGACCCAGATGACGACAGAAATTTGGAATGTCGCGGGTGGTAGCAGGGTCAGTGGCCAGTATCTCAATCACCTCACCGCTATCTGCTTTTCGGATGACTCGGTGCAGCATCATCACAGGCTCAGGGCAGATCAGCCCCTGCGTGTCTAGATGATGGTCGATGGTCGTATCTGGTATAGAAGTAGTCATAGTCATTATCGTAAAGCTAAGTAGGTAGGTTAAAGAATGGATCGTTTGTTTAATCGCTTACTGAGGTGTACTGTCTAGATCGTCTACGGCTGCTGTCTCTTTGTCAGTATTTGCCACGTCTAAGAAGTTAAAAA
>NZ_JAPEHS010000006.1:0-62679 GCF_028823565.1 Psychrobacter sp. A3 | reverse complement strand
CCCTAGTCTGTCCTCAATAAAAAAACCGATACCTGAGCTTTCAGATATCGGTTTTTATTATTACTGTTGGTTTTATCTTGCGCACTCACCGTTCAGCATTATCTATCTATATGACTTAAGCCGCGATGCAAGAAACAACCCTAGTCGGTACCAAGCTCAAGCAAGCTGGCATTACCACCAATCGCGGTGGTATTGATGGTTTTGACGCGCTCAGTGACAAACCGATGCAGATAGTCAGGCGTGAGCATCTCTGACATGCCGTCCATATCGGTCACACTAATGACTTGCGTCAAGATACCATCGGTGTTGGCCAGCTCTTGGCTGATGGCCTGCACTTCACTATTACTGCCTGCCACTGCGACCTGCGCAAGGCGATCGATGTATAACAGTGTGATGGTTTGTGAGTCGTTGGCGACGCTTAAGACATCATCGCTTACTCCTATCTCATAAAGCACTTTTGCCGCTTCATCGCACATCTCCGCCTGACTTGGGCAGTGTAGTATCACTTCGTTACCCGTCAGCAGGGCGGCGATTAGCTGACCAAGCACTGCCATCGTACGCGCTGATTCACTACCGATGACCATGGTTTTGCCACGAGCCGTCATGTACAGATCATTGGACTCTCCTGTCGCGCCTGTCATACGGTGCACTTCATCTAAGCTTGGCGCAGCGCTCAACAAATGGTTGAATAAGCGCTTGGCTTTATTGGCATCGCCCGTCAACAAGGCCAACCGAGGAATGGCTGCTTGCAGATAAGCGGCGCGATTGACCGCGCCAAGTAATCGCCAAGACTCACAAACTTGGGCATGATTTTTTTTAAATTCAGTCGCCATCTTGCTACTCCTTATGCGATTGCTGATTGCGTGGATGTTGAAGGTTGATTGTCGCTATCTAATTTCATCAGGCGCGCCACATAATGTGGGCCACCTGCTTTGGGGCCAGTACCTGAGAGGCCACAGCCACCAAATGGCTGGACGTTGACCACCGCGCCGATTTGGTTGCGGTTGATATACGTATTACCCACCAGCACGCGGCGCTCGACATGCTCGGCGGTGTTTTCGATACGGCTATGAATACCCAATGTCAGACCAAAGCCGGTGCTATTGATGGCATCGATCAGCTTGTTTAGATCACGTGCTTGATAACGCAAAACGTGCAAGATAGGACCGAAGTGCTCACCGCCTATCACATCAATGCTTTTTACTTCTATCGCTGTCGGTAAGACAAAGGTAGATTTTTCTTGACTGACGACCGAGCTGACACTCATGGGCGTCTGTGCCAAGATCGTCGCGGTTGGCTCAGCACGCATGCGCTCGATATGTGCTTCTAGGCCATTTTTGGCATCGGCATCGATTACCGGACCGACATCCGTGGCGGCGTACAGCGGATTGCCGACCGACAGCTCCGCCATATTGCCTTGCAGCAGCTCAATCAAATCATCAGCCATCTCTTCTTGTACACACAAGATACGGCATGCTGAGCAGCGCTGACCCGCTGAGCCAAAGGCAGATAGCACAGCGTCTTTGACCACTTGCTCAGGCAAGGCGGTTGAGTCAACGATCATCGCATTTTGTCCGCCTGTTTCGGCGATTAGTATTGGTAGCTCACCACTGCTTTGTGCATGACTGTTTAAGCTTTGGTTGATACGCTGGGCGGTCTGGGTAGAGCCTGTAAATATCACACCTGCGATATTGTCAGCGGCCGTCAATGCACCGCCTACCTCACCTGCGCCTATTACCAACTGCAACGCTTCTACCGGCACCCCTGCTTGATACATCAGTTGTGCACCAAAATGCGCAATCAGGCTGGTCTGCTCAGCAGGTTTAGCAACCACGGTATTGCCTGCGGCCAGCGCCGCCACGATTTGACCGGTATAGATGGCCAGCGGAAAGTTCCAAGGACTGATACAAACAAAGGTACCGCGCGCTTTATACACTTGACGTGCAGGCTTACCAGACAAGTCTGTAAACTCGTGCACCACCTCATCTAGGCGCTCTGCTTCATCCGCATAAAAACGGCAAAAATCGACCGCCTCTTTGATCTCATCGATACTGTCTTGCATGGTTTTGCCCGCTTCTACTTGGCACAGTGCCATGAGCTCAGCGTAGTTTTCTTCATACAAATCAGCAATCTTACGTAGTATGGCTGCGCGCTTGGCCGCTGACTGCGCTTGCCATGCTGCTTGTCCTGCCACGGCCGCTAGGGTCGCTTGTTGTGCCAGATCAGCATTGGCATAAACCACTTCACCAGCGATCACGTCGTGATTCCAAGGCGCGCGTACTGTGTGCGCTTCAAGCTTGTTGACTTGACCATCCACTTTATACTCATCAATCGCCGCGCCATTGATGATAGAAGTCGCTGACCATGTCTTGTGCAAGTGGCTATCAATCGCCGCTTTAAACGGTAGCCACTGCGACTCTACAAAGATATTGGAGCCAAAGCTGGCGCGGCGCTCGCCATAGATATCTAATGGCAAGGGAATCTCTGGATTGTGCAATGTTGCGTTGGCCAGCAGCTTATCAAAAGGGTGCACGGTCAGCTTATCAATCGGATAAGACTTGTCTAGTAGCTGATGGACAAACGAGCTGTTGGCACCGTTTTCGAGCAAACGACGTACCAAGTATGGTAGCAAGTCTTTATGAGCACCGACTGGCGCATAGATACGCACCGGAATCTGATAGGCTTGCAAGATATGATCATAAAGCGCATCGCCCATGCCGTGTAGACGCTGAAACTCAAAGTCTCGATGCGCACTCATGGTCATGACTGATGCTAGCGTATGCGCATTATGCGTCGCAAACTGCGGCCAAATCAACCCGCGCAGATGATCTGATAACAAGAAGCGCGCGCACGCCAGATAAGCCGTGTCAGTGCCTTCTTTTCGTGTCCAGACAGGATAACCTGCCAGCCCTTTTTGCTGAGCCAATTTGATCTCCGTATCCCAGTACGCGCCTTTGACCAAACGTACTGGAATGCGATCACCCATTTCTGCCGCTAACTGCGCCAGCCATGCCAAAACTGCAATCGCGCGCTTTGAGTAGCCCTGCACCACCAACCCTAAGCCATCCCAGCCGGCAGTCAAATTGTCACGATACAAAGACTCAAACAGTTTTAGCGAAATCTCAAGACGATCGGCTTCTTCGGCATCGATACTGATATCGACATTGACGGCGCGCGCCGCTTCGATCAGTAGCAAACAGCGCTGACGCAGCAGTCCCATCACTTGCGCTTCTTGCGTGGCCTCATAGCGCGGATGCAGCGCCGACAGCTTGATAGATACTGACGGTTTTGGCATACCCTCAGCCACTTTGATATCTGCGGTGGCTTTGATGGCGTGCAGATAATCATTAAAGTACTTTTCAGCATCTTTATGCGTAATGGCCGCTTCACCCAGCATATCAAATGAATAGGTGTAGCCTTTGTTGCGATACGGCTGACTGTTTTTATTGGCGCCCTCGATGGTTTCCCCCAATACAAACTGATGCCCCATGATGCGCATGGCTTTTTGCATGGCACTACGAATCACCGGCTCGCCCATCTTTTTGGTCATACGATCCAAAAACCCTGTGGCCGTGGTGTTGCTATCGATACTCACGACGCGGCCGGTCATCATCATGCCCCATGTCGAGGCATTGACCATAAAACCATTGTCATTTTTGATGTGTTTTTTCCAGTCAGCCACGCTCATCTTGTCATGGATCAAAGCATCAGCCGTATAATTGTCTGGTACGCGAATCAAGGCTTCAGCCAAGCTCATCAGCAAGATACCTTCTTGGGTATCAAGGCTATACTCAAGCAATAATGAGTCCACCATTTTGACGGCTTTGCCATCATTGCGTACATGCTCGACCAGCTGGCGTGTTTGCTCAGCAGCGTCGTCACGCTCTTTGTCGCTGGGCTTAGCAAGTGGCAACAGCTCTGACAACCAGCGCTCTTCATCCACACAATATAAAGGTGAGATACACGCGTATAGTGCTTTTGACGACTGGGTAATATACTCTGGCGCTAGCAGATCGACAGGCTTAAATAAAATCGGCTCTTGCGGGGTAAACTGGTTTACTGGGTTCATAACAACTCCATAACTATCGTTTAAAAACCATCATAAATGGGGCTTTAGGAAGTCTGATCGTCTTGTATCACCACTAATGACAGCGGTTAAATAAATAGCAATCACAATATATGCATGCAGCGATAATCAAAAGACCAAACGGCGCCATCACAAAACGAGAAAATCCAGCATAGGCTGGAAACGGTTAAGTAGGTCGTTCGAGTGTTAAACGGGCTACGTTAACAATACAAAGGCAACAACGAAAAGTTAAGCGGCATTAGTGCCTTCTTCTTGTTAGTAGTGAAAGGAGTGCGATGAGCAGGTTTTGCGATAGCGATATCAAACATCGACGTGTCAAATATGGCGAATCCCTGTCATCTAAGATAATGCAAATTCACTGTAAGAAAAACCTCTACGGCGTTGATTGAGGTGATGCGCTTAACGTCGCTATAATATCATGAAAAAAATTTTCCAACTAACGATATCGCGTATTTTTGACAATTAATATCTTACTAAAAAACAATCAGTTACTAGCACATTTGCCATCATGACGCCTGAGTTATATTTTTGTGTTTACTATTGTGTGTTAATTGTTTTTTTAATCAAATACTTGGACGCGCCCTTTGCTAAAACCTGCACCCTAAAAACTCTCTACTGCACCCACATAAAAAAACCCTTTTTATCCATATCAGATAAAGAGGGTTTTTACGGATGACAACGCAATATTGAGCCGTTATATCAAGTCAAGCGTATTTGTATCAAACGTATTGATATATTGATAACGCCAAATACTTATAGCAGTACCAGCTTGGCAAGCAAAATAGCCGTCAACACCCATACAGGGATGCTAATCTCTGAAAACTTACCCGTCATCAGCTTGACAGCAGTAAAGGTGATAAACCCAAGCGCGATACCATCAGCGATAGAGTACGTCAGCGGTGTGAGTAGCAAAACTACCGCCACTGGTGCCGCTTCGGTTAAGTCTTCCCAGTTGATGTCTTTTAGCGTAAACAACATCAATACCGAGACATAAAAAATTGCGCCAGCAGTCGCATATGCAGGAATCATCCCAGCAAGGGGTGCAAAGAAAATACTCAGCACAAACATCACGCCCACGGTCACTGCCATCAGACCTGTACGGCCACCTGAGGCCACACCTGAGGCGCTCTCGATATAACTGGTCGTCGATGATGTACCTAGCATAGCGCCTGCGACTGTCGCTGTTGAGTCAGCAAGCAGCGCCTTGTCCATGTTAGGGATATTACCGTCTTTATCGATCAGACCTGCCTTGTTGGCGATACCCACCAGACTGCCTGTGGTATCGAACAAATCAACAAACAAGAAAGCAAAAATCACACTGATCATACCGATATCAAAGGCACCTGCGATATCGAGTTTCATAAAGGTTGGTGCGACAGATGGCGGCGTCGACATGATGCCTGTAAACTGTGTATGCCCTGTAAACAAACTGATCAGAGTAATCGCCAAAATACCAATCGTCACCGCGCCTGGGACTTTTTTGTAGACCAAGCCGATAATAATAAAAAAGCCCAGCGCCGCCATCATCGGTGCAAACGCGGTCATATCGCCTAGCATCACTAGTGTCGCATCACGGCCAACGATGATGCCTGAGCTTTGTAAGGCAATAAAGGCCAAAAATGCACCAATACCCGCCACGATGCCTTGCTTGAGGCTAGCTGGAATGGCATTGATGATCCACTCGCGAATCTTAAATAAGCTTAAGAGAATAAACAAACAACCTGATAAGAAAACAGCGCCTAACGCGGTTTCCCACGCATAGCCCATGCCTAAAACGACACCATAGGTAAAAAAGGCATTCAAGCCCATACCAGGAGCCAATGCCACAGGCAATCGGGCATAGATACCCATGATAAAGCAGCCTAATGCCGCTGCCAAACAGGTAGCAACAAACACCGCCCCTTTGTCCATACCAGCTTCTGCCAATACGTTGGGGTTGACAAAGATGATATAAGCCATCGTCAAAAAGGTGGTTATACCAGCGAGGATTTCCGTTTTGACCGTGGTGTTTTCACCGTTGATCCCAAAATAGCGTTCAATTGCATTCATAAGTGTCGCGCCCAGCTTGCTAAGGTATGGCCTTATTTAAACATCAAAATATATAAATAGACCGTATCTTAGAGAAAGAACAAATTTATTGGTGCCTAAAATAAATATGACGTCAGCAAATAGATTGCGACGTCATTATCAAAACGGCAACGGTAACAAAGTGCAACATTTTAGAGAAATTGGCGTACAAATTCAATCATTACCCGTGCCTGATGGGTGCAAACAGCTGTTTTCGCGTTATTTATAACTGTTTTGTGGTTTAGCTCCTATGATAAGTCACCAAATCAATCGAAAATAACAACGTATCATTTTTACCGGTTTTATTTACCGTTTAACACTTTAATAAATGACCTTTTTTTCATTTCACAGTACACTACACTAGGACTTGTCCTACCAGTTGTTATTCATCACTCATGAGTCAAATACATGCCTGAATCCTTAAACATTATCGACCTTATTACCCAAGCCAGTTTGCTGGTACAAATCGTCATGGCGTTGTTGTTATTGGCCTCGCTACTTAGCTGGGTAATTATTTTTCGTATGAGTGCACGGCTGGGTACTGCCAAAAACTTCGATCAACAATTTGAGACGTGGTTTTGGTCGGGTGAAGACTTGGCCAAGCTCTATCAAGGCGTTCAAGGCTCGCCTGATCGGCAAGGGCTTGAGCAGATTTTTTATGTTGGGTTTTCTGAATATTTAAGAATGCATAAAAAACGCCAACCCAAAGACGACATCATCGATGGTGTGGAGCGCAAGCTACGTGTCGGATTGGGTCGTCAGCAGTTATTACTAGAGTCAGGACTGACCACGCTTGCCAGTATTGGCTCAGTGGCGCCTTATATTGGACTGTTTGGGACGGTTTGGGGCATTATGAATGCGTTTTTGGGGCTATCACAAACTGAACAAGCCACCCTCGCTGCGGTCGCTCCTGGGATTGCTGAAGCACTGATCGCCACTGCTATGGGTCTATTTGCTGCGATTCCTGCTGTACTGGCCTACAACCATTTCACCGCCAAGTCTGGCCGTCTGTATGAGTCGCGCGCGCTGTTTTGTGATGAAATGACTGGTATGCTCCAGCGTGAGACCAGCGCTGAGCGCAGCACAAACCGCGAAAACAACCCAAGCTCAGAGGCACCATCGAGTGCCAGTCAGGTGCAAGGACGCTAAGTATATGAGACAAAGCCCCTATCGCCGTGAAAAAAAACCCCTAAATGCAGAGATGAATGTCGTTCCTTATATCGACGTCATGCTGGTACTACTGGTGATATTTATGGTGACCGCGCCGCTGCTCATCACTGGTGTCGATGTAGATCTGCCCAAAGAGCAGACCAACACCATGAGCCAAAGTCAGCTACCAATCATTGTGTCTTTGACGGCGAGCGGCGAGCTATTTATCAGCTATGAAAACAACATTGACATGCCGATTAGTGAGCCTGAGCTGATCAATACGCTGTCCAATCTCCAAACACAAAACAGCAATACTGGCAAGCCACCAGTACAAGTGATGATCAATGCCGATCAAAACAATCAGTATGGCGCTATCATGACATTGATGGCCAGCCTACAACAAGCAGGGGTCGAAAAAGTCGGACTACTCACTGGTGCGCCTTTACCGACCCCATCGCTGTGATCGTCTCGCTATTTGTGCTAATACAGTGCCAAGCAATGATACAGCAAACCATAGCAAACAATCTGATATACCACGCTCATGAGTAATCACACCATGCATAATGCCCCTGTCGTTTATGTGCCCACCGAGCCTGAAGGCAACGGGCTCACCTTACCTATGCTGCTGAGCTTGCTCGCACATGGGCTGGTGCTGGGCATCTTGATATACGCGTATCAACATACCGATGTAGAGACAGCAGGTAGTATCGAGACGGTCATGGTCTCGCCAGAGCAACTCGCTGAGATGCAAGGACAGATATTGGCCAACCGAGCTGCCGCTGCAGAGGCCATGCAAACCGACAGTAGTACAAACGGCATATCCAGCACCTTGCCCCCTCAGACATTTGATAGCGGCTCTACCAGCCAAAGCACTGACCAACCGAATGCGCAGCGAGCACCTGTATTCACACGCTCTGACGATCCTGCGAGTGCACCAATTCTCATGAGTGAGACGCAGCATCAACGTCTGCTTGAGCAAAATCAAGAATATGAACGCCGTATGGCAGAGTGGGCAGCCAAGCTTGATGAAGCCATATTAGAAGAACACGAAGCAGTTGAACAAGATAAAAAAAAGCAGCTGATAGAGGAACAAAGGCGGCTGGATGAGTTTCATCAGAAACAAAACAACCCACCCAAGATTACTCGTCCTACGACTACCGACCGAAACCTAAAAATTAATACTGGTGGTTCTGGTAGCGCAGGTAAAACCTTTGACTTATCAGAAGGTCAATCCACCCTCCTTGGTGACACGGTCACCACCAGCCCAAACAAAGGCAGTAGCCGAACAGCTGCCAGCGATAACCGCGGTGCTAGCAATAGTGAGATTATCAATTTAATCAGACGCCACTATAATCCGCCCCCCGCCGCAAAAGGCTCTACCCAGCACGCCACATTAACAGACGCCACTATAATCCGCCCCCCGCCGCAAAAGGCTCTACCCAGCACGCCACATTAATCATCACGGTCAATGCCAGCGGCAGCGTGGTCAATGTCACAGCATCGGGGCCAGACAGTGCGGTCAACGAGGCCGCCAAACAAGCTGTACTCGATCTCGATGGCAACCTACCGATCGATACTAATGATCCCAGATATCCAACCTTTACCATACAGTTTAAAGGAAGCAACTAACACACAATTTAAGGCACATATTATTGATAACGTTACTTAAATAGCTTGTACCCTAGACGATACTCCCTTATTCTAATAATAAACTAAAACCTATAAAAAACGAGACTTACATTCCCTTAGGAGCCCAACTTACTCATGCTTATCCATAAAAACCTACTTGCCCCTTTATGCATTAGTGTCACCACGTTGCTTGCTTCTGCCAGTGTGTTGGCAGCGCCTGTCGTTTTAGAGCTGAACTACGAAATTCCGGTACAACAAAACCAAGTCGCGTTTGTACCCTTTGCAGGAGACTCGGTACTATCGCCGATTATTCTCAATGACTTGAGCAAAACAGAGCTAAAAGTCACCAGCAAAGACCTGCCGCAGCAGCCGCATAGTAGCAGCGAGCTGGCAGGTAGCTTGCCGGTCTGGCAGAGCATGGGTATTCCTTATTTGGTGGTGGGCAGTACTCGCAGCAATCGCGGTAAAGTCATCACAGAGTATGAGGTCATCGATGTCAAATCAGGTCGGGTGCTACAAGGCAAGCAAAGCCTCAGCGCTGACAACAACAAAGACAGCATGCGCTATGCCGGTCACGTCATCGCTGATAAGGTGTATGAGCTGATCACCGGTACGCCAGGCGACTTCTCAGGACGCATCGCCTATATCGAAGAAGTAGGCACCGGCAAACAAAAAGTCTCACGCCTAAAAGTGATGGATGCCGATGGCGAAAACGCCAAGACCATCACCGAAGTGGCAGGCTCTATCTTCTCGCCTGCTTGGTCTCCTGATGGCAACCGTATCGCCTATGCTATCCAACGCGACCAGTCTTATCCAGTGATTTATATCCAAAACGTGAGTGGCGGCGGTGCCAGCGCACTTACTCCATTTAAAGGCAGCAATCTTAGCCCGTCGTTTTCGCCCGATGGTAGCAAGATACTGTTTTCTAGCAGCTTTGAAGGCAGCGCGCATATCTATGAAATGAATACTAGCGGCGGCCAGCCCAAAAGACTGACCAACTGGCCAAGCAGCGAGGTACAGCCAAGCTACGCTCCAGATGGTAAATCGTTTGTGTTTGTCAGTGACCGTGCAGGCTTTAATAAGCCGCAGATTTATCGCTATGAGTTTGGCTCAGGGCGCACGACCAAAGTCTCAAACAGTAGCTACGCCACCAGTCCGCAGTTCAGTCATGATGGCACGCAGATCGCCTTTTTGAGTGGGCGAGCCGCAGCGGTGATGAATAGCAATGGCGCGGTGACAGCCAACTTAGGCAATACGGGCATCGATGAAGCGCCAAGTTTTTCGCCAAATGGTAAGCGTGTGGTATATGCCACTACCCAAGGTGGCAAAGGAGTGCTAATCATCAAGTCCCTAAATGGCGGTGAGTCCTTTGGCAAGTCTGGTCAAGGCGTGATACGCTCGCCCGTTTGGTCAGCCAGCCCACAATAGACTCTCATATCATCAATCCGATATGAAAACGATGCGGCGACTTTATCTTGGAGGCCACAGCATCCACAAAAAACGCCTGATAGTTAATCAGGCGTTTTTGTATGCCAGCGAGCTACTCGCTTGGATCATGGCCTGGTGGATTGGCGTGTCTTAATTTGGCAACATCGGCGGCGGTCACCGTATCGGTAAACCCATTGAGATCGCTGACCACATATTGCGTGACAGCAGCCATTTGCTCATCGTCCATCATCATATGAAAAGACGGCATACCGCGAAAGCCATTAATCAGAATATCGATAATATAATATTTTGACTGCATCTTGCTGTTGTTCGCCAGCGGCGGATAATACCCTGCCCCGTACGCGCCTTGACCTTCGTGCATATGACAGCCTGCACAGGAGTCGTGGTATAGCTTTTTGCCATCGGTGGTGACAAAAGCATTGGTGCCCTCAAACTTTGCCTCCCATTTGCTAAGGCTTGCATCTTGCGCCATACTTGGCAACGAGCTGTCATCGACGACGTTGATCTGCGGGGCTTTTAGCTCATCGCGACTCATATAGACACCGCCCCAACTGCCCGTATTACGGCTGGCTTGATAATCTGAAACAAGGTCAGCTTCTTGTACACTGGCCACTGTCTCCACATCATCTGCTTGCTGGCTACAGCCCATTACCACCGCGCCACTCATCACACTCAGCAACATCACAGGCAGCATTTTTGATGTTGTATTCTCCCTGATTGTTTTTTTTACGATTGCATTGTCCATGATAGCCTCTGAATTTTATTGTTATCAATATTAACCAAGCATTTTTGCTTTTTTATGCAGGCGATTGGCGGCGTCTATGCCAGATAAAATAGCGCCTTCTTGCCATGCTGGGATATGAGAGCAATGCTCGCCAGTTAAGACGATACGATTGTCTATGCTGCACAGCGTATCGTAGTGCTGTTTGCGGCTAGATTCGCTCCAGATACCATAACAGCCCAAAGTCCACGGAATGCGATGCCAGACCACTGATGTCCCAGCACGAAACTCTTTGGGATACTGTGGGTGGATGTACTTACCATAAGCCAGTGCGACGTTGATGCGCTCCTGCGGCGTTAGGGTATTAAATTTATAAGAAGTAGCGCCAAAACCATACGCCCCTAATAAAACGCCTGTGCCGTCTTTAAACATATCCTCAGAGGGATAAGCGATTTGGGTAATTGGCATATTGGTATAGGTTAAGCCGAACCGACTTTATAAGAAGTATCATAAGGCACTGCCGCCATCGCCTGCTTCATAGGCTTTGAGACATTGATATCAAGCTGGGTCAAAACAGTCAGAGGAATATTGCAGACACACCAGTCCGCCCGTACCGTCTTCACCGTCCCTTCTGGGTTATTGCTATCCACATAGCTGACCGTCACACCCGTTTCATCTTGGTGAATCTTAGTGACCTTGGCATTAAATTCGATCATATCGCGGCACTCACGCGTAAAGGCGTCGCCTATCTTACCCATGCCACCTACTGGCTGAAACATTGTGGGCTGGTGCGCATACGTCATATGATTGCTATAAATATCAGACCACATGCCTGAGTCTAGTATCTCACTCATCGGTAATGGTTTTGAGGGTGTCTCTGTCGGCATAAGCCCGCCGCCTGGCAAGACGCTATAACCGCGGTGTTTGCTGGTGGCATTGCTCGCGCGATAACGATAGTCTTTGTCCAAAACGCCCCAGCCTTTTAAGCCCTCTAGTAGCTTTTCTTTATCTTCGGTATTGACTGAGCGATCCAGGCCGCCGACGTTGACCACCTTGGACATCAGCTCTGCGATATTGCCTTGAATATCGTTTTTAACATCCCCTAGGCGCTGAGGGACACCGCCGAAGTGATTGGTCCGATGCAAATAAGCTCGATCATTGGTTTGAATAAACGGCTGCATTTCTACGCCAAATTTTTTGCAGTAATGAAACACTGCATAATGATGGCTCGGTAATCGCCAAGGCCCACCATTAAAATAATTGCCTTCTTCAAAGTCGCATGTCACTTCCGCACCGCCAAGCTCGGTATATCTATCTCCGCTATTTAGCGTCCAGCTACGCCCGCCGCCGCGGTTTTGAAACTCCAAAACCTTGACATTATAGCCTGCCTGACGCAGCTCATAAGCGGCCGTCAGACCACCCAAGCCTGCCCCAAGGACGATAATACTAGCGCCCGGAGGTGCCCCTTCAAGCTCCATGGACTCTTGAAATGTCGACTCAGAGGCAAACCCTAGCGTGGTCATCGCCTGATACATCGCCGTTGCTCCGGCTGTTTTACCGATCATGGAGAGCAATTGGCGCCGTGTTGGGGATTGGAGCATGTCTTTCATAATCATATCCTTAAAGTTGGTGCATGACGGTTCGCTTGTGGTTTTTTACTCTGTGTGGCACCGCCAGTTTGAGTATTGATAGGCTCTTTTCCTATAAAGCTATCAGCTTGGTAGCAGACTGATGATGCTACTATGCGATACTCAACGTGTGCGCAGCCGTCTGCCCTATTATTATTTGTGATTGGTTTTGCTAAATAGTCTGGCGTTACTTAGTAGCATCCATGACAAAAGACAGCAAGGTTACGACTGACGTCTTTTGCGCATGATGGCTCGTATTATGAAGATGATGAGCAAAATCGCTACGATGATGCCAATAATCGCCAGCAGACCTGCGTATTTTATTAAAAACGGCTGCTCATTCCCTGCTGACGCAATCCGTTCGACATCAGCAGCACTGACGTCGCTGTCTGTCAGTCCGCCGAAGTTTATGCGTACATAATTGGCGATACTGGCAATTTGTTCACTATCGAGCTGGTCGGCAAACCCAGGCATAATCGGTGAGGTATTGGTACTGCCGACTACCCCATGCAGGATGATATTGACAAGCGCGTCAGGGTTGTCACGGCGAATACTGCTCAGACCGACGATAGGAGAATACTGGGCATCCGGTTGACCATAACCATTGACACCATGGCAGCTACCACATGTCGCTAGGTACAAAGACTCAGGCGAATTACTGCTATTGCCCGCATCTGCTTTGGCTTGAGCCAGATAGTCTTTTTGTGCCAAAAGATCATGAGTAATTGAGTCATTGATAGGGGTTGGCAAGCGTGCCACATCGACAGCTGATACTTTGTCATCTGTCTGCACCACTGGGATGGCTTTTAGATAAGAGGCGATCGCGCTTAAATCTTCGTGTGTGAGGTACTGCGTACTATGAGCCACGGCCTCGCCCATCGGACCGCCAGCATACGCCCGCTGATCCAGCTCCCCTGTCCGTAGATAGGTGACGATATCCTGCTCACTCCAACTGCCGATACCGCTTGACTCGTCAGGGGTGATATTGGGTGCATACCAATGCCCGAGCTGGGCACCAGATAGGTATTTTTCTTTATCAAACCCCATGGTACTGTTACGCGGCGTATGACAAGTACCGCAATGCTCGAGATTATTGACCAAATACTCACCGCGCTGCTGCGTTGGGCTCAAGCCTTCACGGTTTTCGGTCGCTGGCACGTTTAAGAAGTTCCAGCCCAGCATTAGGGCACGGATATTAAAGGGAAACGGCAAATCAGTCTTTTGTTTGGGCGCTTCATCGACAGCGGGCACCGTTTGTAAATACGCAAATAGTGCCTTGATGTCTTCGTCCTTCATACCATGATAAGAAGGATATGGCATGGCAGGATAGAGCATATGCGTAGGAGCACGGCCTTTTTGCAAAGCATTTTTTAGGTCTTTTTCGGTATAATCACCGATGCCATAACGTTTTGAAGGGGTGATATTGGTAGAGTAAATATCTCCCATGGGAGTCTCTATGGCGGTCCCGCCTGTATAGTCCTCACCGTGACAGGCCATACAGTCAGCCGCCCGTGCGATATAAGCGCCGCGATTGACCAGCTCGCTATTGGCGGGGCTGACATTGGGTAAGCTGGCATTTGGTAGGGTGGCATCGGCAACGTTACTGCCTTGCGCCATGACGGTACCAGAGGTCATACCGATGACGAGCACCGATAACATCATAGAAAATGGCTTCATAATATCCTCTTATAGCTGGCATCTAGTTTTAATGATTTGATATTTTTAATTCACTAAGATGTTTTCATTATTGTTATCTTTTAATATTGGCTTCCTGACGTATCTTAAAAATCCATTTTTCCAGCATATGACTTATCAAATAATTTTTGACCAGATAATATATCTGCGTTGACCATCACTTATTTGGCACTGTATGTCTTATTTAAAGCAGCAGATAACACACTCATGGCCAGTATATTGCGCTTATTTATTATCTTTTATTGACTAATGACCGGTCTAAATCAGCGTTATAAATGGTTACTCGATACTCTCTACTCCCTCACTAATGTAAAGCTATTTTTCTACTATTGCTTGCGTAGTAACTTATCACCCCCATTTTTTTACAAAAGTTAAAAAACTACCTGAGCCGACTCGCTTATATCTTTAATAATATACAAAAGCATATTTTATAAAATAGTTTAAAAATATAACAATCAAAAACAATGGCTTACCTTAAAAAATTCATTTTTATATTTTATTAAAACGCGCCATAATCTTGTATAATACTAAAACACTGGCGTTATTTTTTACTTTGGCCTGCCTTTATTGTACATAATAGATACATTGCTGGATGCTGTATCGCCTATCAGACCTGTCATACAGTAATATCGCTTACTTATATTTTTCTATGTTTATATGATTTTCACCGACTTGTTTGTAGTTGGTAGGGCCCTTTTTGAGATTTTATTATGAAGTCACTATTTGCTTTATTGAGCACGATGATGCTGCTATCAGGCTGCCAGTCGTTTCAGTTTGTTGAAAGTCCTATTCCTGTCACCTCTGCGCCTACCACTCTGCACGCTCACGTTCATGAGGCCAAATAAAAACCTCTCTCTATAGTCGATTGGGTATAAAACAAAAAAAAGCAGACAACATTGGCTGTCTGCTTTTTGGATACTATAGTCAGTTCGAAATAAAGTCGATACGCTCATATGCACGTGTAACTGGTCTGGTACAAATTTTCCTTGCTTGCTGTGTCTACGCTGACAGATGCGGCGCAAAATTCATACCAGCTGCACTGTATCGGTTTTAAAGCAAATCAACTATATTTAAGTTAAGAGAGAATAATCACTGATGCTCAAACCATCCTCAAATCGACATAAGCAGCTTAAAACAATATTGTTAGAAATGTAGGATGCGCCGCCTCTGTGGGAGCAGCACGTACATAAAACTTATACCAGTAGCGCCCTGTCACCTTTAGAATAAATCGACTATATGAAATAAACGGCCATATGATATGGCAAAGCTGATACTAGGGTCTACTAGCGGCTGGCTGATGTTTGATAATGGTCTTAGCCAAATGATTACCAAACCAAATCGCGGTATCGATATCGCCAGGTCCTGGCGTCGTTTCAGGCGGCCCATCAAGCGACTGGGTCATCAAGCCCAAAAAGCTCGACAAACGGTTGAGGTCTGTCGCTTCGTGCCCCGTTGGCATTAGCGGCAAGCCAATCCAGTTCATACCATGCTGCATCGCATACAAGGATATCTGCTGTAAGACTGCGAGCTTATCCCCGCTTAAACCGCCTGAATTGGCAAAAGCAGCAGCCCATTTGCCCTCCCATTTTCGGTGGTACCAGCGCTTTGAGGTCTCGTCCATAAAAGTTTTGAACTCAGCGGTGACACTGCCCATATAGACTGCACTGCCAAATACCAACAAATCTGCCTGATCGACAAACGCCCAATCGATGTCGTGCACATCAATCGCGCGTGCCTGATCGGCGGGCAACTGAGTACGCGCACCTTGTACTATCGCTTCTGCGACGCGCTTGGTATGACCATAGTTACTATGATAAATAACCGCCATCGTTACGTTAGGCGGGCTTTGGGGAGCGGCAGCTGATGCAGAGGCTTCGGTTGATGTGTTCATACAAACTCTATAATGATAAATAAAAATAAAAAAACGAAAATAAATAAAGGCCAAATCAGTGACCAATCAAACGGCGTATCGTCTATGACATCTCGCCGCCCGTATAGCTCACAGCGCCACGCACGATAATCAGTGCCATCCGCCCAGTCGCAGGCTGCTGCAAGTGAGTTTGCCGACGATAAGAATAATAGTGCGAGTCGGCATAGCTGCAGCTAATCGGCGCTTTGTTTGCTAGGTTCACGCTCGCATGGCTGAGCTGGTCGGCGGCTATCTTAGGCAAATCTAGTGTGATCTTATCTTTACAGGCAGCAGAATCGGTGGTTTGATGCGCCGCTGATGTGGCCACATACAACTGATCAAAACGCTCTGTACTGCTTAGGGTATGCGCAGGTAATGCCTGACTGTCTCGGCATCCTGCCAATAGCTTGTCTCGCACGCGGCTGTCTACTTCGTAGTTGGCTTGGCTGATACACACCCCTATCCACGCCTGAATTTCTCCTGCCTGCGTAAAGCGCTGCACCGCCGCTGGAATGACACCGCCCGCCAGCCCTTGCCAACCAGCATGAATCGCGGCAATCTGACCACTGGCGGGTTGGTACAGTACCACAGGCACACAGTCAGCGGTCATGATAGCCAGCCCTAACCCTGCTTGTTGACTGACCATGGCGTCCGCTGCCACGGGCTGCATACTTAGCGGACAAGCATCGACATCATAAACATGTTTTCCATGAACCTGATCGACCCAATGCAAACGATTAATATAGCGGCCTTGGGCGCGGTCAGTCGCTAGAGCGTCAACTGGCCTGAGCTGCTCGTTGATGGCCGCCAATACGCGCATGCGGTTGCCTAGTACCCTAACTGCATGATCATTGACATGCAGGCCTAAATTCAGCGCACCGTAGTTTGCCTGAGCGGTTGATTGCTGGCTTTGATATAAATCATTACTAATATCTGTATCTGTCTCAAGACAAGCGGCCGTTTGAAAGACCACCACATCATCAATGTGTGCCAGCACTGTCATTGGCAGGTTTTTTGTCATAGCAGCTTCCTGTCTCTTAGCACGCGTTAACGATAGCACGAGTTAACAATAGTATGACGGTTACTCGTCATCGTAACCATCACTTAATACCGAAATAAGCGTTTGCATGTCTTCTGGCAGCGGTGTGGTGACTTCGATATCCTCGCCTGTGGTCGGATGGACAAACCCTAACGTATAGGCGTGCAACGCCTGACGCGGAAAGCTGCTAATCGCTTGCCGCTGGGCATCGCTTAAACCTGCGCGTAATTGACGACGCCCGCCATAGACACGGTCACCAACTATCGGATAAGTAATATGGCTCAAATGCACACGTATTTGGTGAGTACGACCCGTCTCCAAACCGACGTCTAATAGACAGTAGTTTTCATTCAGCGGGGTCACCTCTAACAAATGAGTGACCGCCTCACGCCCTGCTGTCATCACAGTCATTTTTGTACGCTGATTACGGTGGCGACCGATTGGCGCATCGATACGGCGATGACGTAGCAGGCTTGCCGCATCTCCTGCGACTACGCACTGATAATGACGATAGACAGACTTGTCTTTTAACTGTTCCATCAAGGCCATTTGGGCGGGTTTGGTTTTTCCTATCAGTAGTAGCCCTGAGGTGTCTTTATCGATACGGTGCACCAGACCTGCACGCGGCAGATGGTGCTGCTGCGGATAATGATACAGTAACGCATTGACCAAGGTGCCCGTCTGATTGCCCGCGCCAGGGTGGACGACCATACCGACAGGCTTGTCAATCACCAGCACATCATCGTCTTCGTAGACGACATCGATGTCGATATTCTCGGGTTGATCTTCGCTGTGCTGCTGCAAAGTCGTGGACAGATGCAGCACATCTTCAGCTTTGACACGTACTTTGGGTTTTTGGACTTGGCCATTGTGTAGCAGGCTACCATCACTGATCCAGCCTTGTAATTGCACTCGCGAAAAATCCGTAAAGACTTGCGAAGCCAGCTTATCAATACGCAGACCAGCCTCGTCTTCTGTGACAGTATGGATCACATTCACCACGGCTTGGTCAGCGGCTGGCGCATCATCATCCTCACTATCTTCAATGACATCACCATCGTCACCATCGTCGCTGTCATCGCCCTCTTCATACGCGAATATCTCGCTATTTTCGGGCGCGGCCTCCTCTGCTGCTACACTATCATGTAGCGGCTCATTGAGTGTCATCTGCGTGTCAGCAGTTGGCTTACTATCATTCAAAACATCATTTGGCATCGGGTTAGGTGACTCTTGCGCTGTTGAATCAGTCATGAGCGAGTGATTCGATATTGGATGGGAAGGGTTTGTCATAGCATCATCATTTATCATATGGTCATACCGCTGACATGGGCCAATAAGTCGATTTTGTCAGGCGGTCTTTATCTGCTCTCTTTGTTTACTGTGGACATACTTTGGCTCAGACATCCTGATAAAACCCTATATTAACTGCTTGTTACAGGCTATCATTCGTTCAAAATAATATGTCATTTTTAAAGTGTATCGACTATCTCCAAAGCACTGCCCTCACAAAAAAAAGCAAAAACAATATCATCATAGTGTATCATGCTCAGCGCCTAAGCCCTATAGATGCAGTACAGTATCTGTCAGATTTTGCGCCTCATAGGTCAGTCAGTAATATCGCTTAACTCTCTGAAATATAACATGGCTGTAATTTACTGTATATTTGTCATCGTCAGGGGCATTGCTTATCGCTCGCTAAGGCCGCTCATGCTAAACTGCAAAAATCATCGAGGGTCTGCTATATTGTCAGTGTCAAGCAGGCGCAGCACAAGCACGCAGCCGCCAAAATATGGCATGTATGGTGATGGGCATAAAGATAAACCATAGACGAAGCACAAGTTATTATATAAAGTAAGCCATATTTTGCTGTATGCTATGGGGCTGTCTTTTGATATTGGCATGCTCAATAACAGACCATGAGCCGGTGCCTAAGCATCGTTTTTTATTATTAACCTTTTATATAGCATGGTAGCGCCGCTACTATTATGCGTCCTGTGTCGGAGAAAAAGTATGCAAGCTGTTGGCAATACGTTTATCAAACTGTCCTCAATCACCCTACTGGCGCTGAGCGTAAACCTTGTGGGTTGTCAGACCTTTAAAAATCTGACTGGCGGCAAAGACGTCGACGCGGTAGAAACGGCAGAGAAATCCGAACAAGCTTACTATAACGATGCGATTACTCAGATTGATAAAGGACGCTATACCCAAGCGATCGAAGATTTGACCAATTTGCGCACTTTTTATCCCACCGGTCAGTATGCAGAGCAAGCGCTGCTCGACATGATGTATGCCCAATACGAAAGCGGCAAATATGAGATGGCGGCGGCCAGTGCTGAGCAGTTTATTCGTCTATATCCTTCTAACCCACAGGTCAGTTACGCTTACTATGTGCGCGGCGTTGCCAATATGCAAGGCTCATCTGAGGGTCTTAAACTATTTAAGCTCAATCAAGCCGAACGTGATACAGCCTACTTCCGTCTGGCTTTTGCCAATTTTCAAGAGCTTATCAACAAATACCCAAACAGCCCATATACGCCAGATGCTGCGCAGCGCATGACGTTTATTTATAATCAATTTGCCGAAAGTGAGATGAGTGCAGCCAGATGGTATATCGAGCGCGAAGCCTATGTGGCAGCAGCCAACCGTGCCAAATGGGTGTTTCAATACTACCCACTTAGCGAATCTATCCCAGAAGCCATCGCTGTCCTTGCTTATAGCTATGACAAGCTTGGCATGACGGACTTGGCAAATGAATATAAGACGCTGTTGCAGATCAACTACCCCACGTGGCTGACCCGTGATGGCCGCGTGAAGCTAAGTACCAAACGCGACCGTAGCTGGTTTAATAAGCTTACCTTTGGTCAGCTTGGACGCTCAGGCATGAAAGACACCTCGGTGGCGACAGGTGAGTACAATGGCGCAACCAAAACCCAAATAGTGCGCAATGCTCAGCAGCTCAGATTGCCCGCGAACAACACAGCAAATACCAATACAGTGCCAAGCAGCGCATCGACTAGCAGCGCGCCTACCCGTAATCGCGGTATCAATATAGGTCTGGGCTTGCCTGAAGCTGAAACGGAGCGCGTGACCGATCAAGCCAGTACAAGCTCTACCGCCAGAGAAGCAAACGTCGATCCGCAGAACACCAATCCGGTACGCCGTACGACACCCGTAGAATAGGCGGTTTTTTAGCCCACAGTTTCTGACATCATAAAATAAGGTCAACACATTGTTGGCCTTATTTTTCTGTTTTTGTATGATAGCCATACGCACATAAACGCATATAGACACATATATCCATCAAAACCACTGACCTATGGTAAACTGTTTTTTGTATGAGCATCCCTAACCATATCCTTGAGCAACTAAACAGCCAAGCTGACTTGATCAGCATCATTGGTCGTCATACCACGCTCAAACGTGCAGGTAATGAGTATAAAGGCTGCTGCCCCTTTCATGGCGAAAAATCGCCGTCGTTTTATGTCAATCCACAAAAAAACATTTATCACTGCTTTGGCTGTGGTGTCGGCGGCAATGCCATCAGTTTTTTGCGTGATTATGAAAGCCTTACCTTTATTGAGGCGGTCAATGAGCTATCCAAACAAACGGGCATTGAAGTCCCGCAAGAAGAACAGCGAAATGTGAGCTATCAGCGCACCAAGCAGCCGCCTACTACGAAATCAGCGGCGCGGCCAATTAGCAAGTCACAAGCTGATAGTCCCTCATCACCACATAGGTCTTTTGATAATCAAGAGCAAACAAATCATACCCATTATGCCGAACAGCCGGCCCACGATAGCCATGGCTATGACGATTACCCACCCTTAGCCGCCTATGACTTGGCCCCTTATGCAGCAGAGGACTATGGCTCAGACTACCCAAACGACGCCAGCTACCCGCCCGCTTGGCTAAGCGACTCAGATAGTGGTATGGGTTTTGAGAGTGTCAACAGTATCAATGACGGGGCGCTTGATCAAGAAGGCAACTTGTACGATCTGCTCGAACAAATCCAGCAGTTTTATCAGCACAATCTGACCACGCATCCGCATGCCAAGCACTATTTTTTGTCACGCGGTATCACAGAGGATACATTTGAGACCTTTGGTCTTGGCTACGCGCCCTTTGGCTGGCAGCACCTTGAGCATCAGTTTCCGCAGGATATCGAAGGCCTAAAAGCCCTAGGACTGGTGCGGCAATCTGAGTCTGGCCGCGACTACGACTTACTACGTGATCGGGTGATTTTTCCAATTCGAGACAACCAAGGGCGCACCATCGGCTTTGGCGGTCGAGCGCTCGATGACGAGGTAAAACCCAAATACATCAACTCCTCAGACTCGCCTGTATTCCATAAGCAGCATGTGCTGTATGGTTACTATGAATCTCGCCAGCAGCGCGCCGACAGCTGGCTGGTGGTCGAAGGCTATATGGATGTCATCGCTCTCTACCAAGCGGGCATCTATGGCGCGGTGGCGTCCATGGGCACCGCCATTAATGAAAGCCAGATATCGCGATTACTAACGCTCAACCCGACCCTCACCCTGAGCTTCGATGGTGATAGCGCCGGACAAAAAGCCGCTTGGCGGACGCTTGAGGTGGCACTGCCGGTACTCAGTGACGACAAAGAGCTGCGCTTTTTGACCCTGCCCAATGGCCATGATCCTGATACCTTTATCAAGGCTCATGGCAGCGATGCCATGCGCGAGCAAATCTTAAACGCCATGCCATTGTCGCAGTATATTTTTGCCTATCTCAGTGAGCGCCACGATTTATCCTTGGCAGAAGGCAAAGCCAAGCTGATGTCGCAAGTGCGCTCATTGACCGCGGCATTGCCCAAAGGCAGTAGCTTTCGTTACTTGCTAAACAACGATATTTACCAAAAGCTTGGCGGCAGACGCAACCAAAACAAAGACGCCAAAGATGCGCTGCTAGATTTTGATGGTGAGATGACCATCAGCCAGCAGTTGCAGCTGTGCTTTTTGTTTCAGCCGCGGGCGTTGCTCGATGACCCAATAGAGTCGATTTGGCGGCAGGCAGGTATTCATGATTTGCAGCTACCTGCCCATATCAGACAAAAAACCTCAGCCGATACCTTGCGGCCTTTGGCGTGGCAAGACTTGCAAGATAACGAATTGCTGGATATCGTCAGTACCATCACGCGCTGCTTAAAGTACTTGCCTGCAGATGTAAACGCGGCTGCTCATTTTGTTATGTCCAATGTCCAGCCCGGCACGCAAGAAAACCTAAGCCGTAGCTGGAGCGGTTTTTATCGCGCCTTGACGGCGCGCAATATCTTAAGCCTCGATGGTCTCATTGAAGAGCTGGTCAGCCAGCTACTTGAGCGCAGCATGAAGAAAAAAATACAAGATTTGATAAAAAACCCTGACCATATCAAGCTGGCGATTGTCCGTAAGCAGACCCAACTGCTAAATGACTGGCTACGCGCGCAGCAAGCAGAGCAGTCAGCACAGATGACCACGGTCTAGGGTCGATTGATGTATGGGGGATGACAGTTTTGAAAATGTTATTTCTAAAAATAATGCCTTTAAAAATGCCTTTTTAAAATAATAATTAGACCTGCTAAAAACCGCTGGTTTTTATTAAAAAAGCACATCCCCTTTAAAAGTATGGCTGCCGCCCCCACTACTAGTGATTATGCCAAATAGCCTGCGCACGACTTGATGAGCGGCTAAATAAAAAGACCGCAAATAATCAGTAAAAAACCGTTGGTCACCATCACTACCTCGTGCTTGATGACTGCGGTCTGTGGTAAACTGTGGCGCTGCGTATTGACAGCCTTGTTTGCTCTCTGCTGATTGGCAGATGTCTTTAGATAGATTTTAGGGCGCGTCCTCTTTTTTTAGCCCATTTGTGTGACTATCGACTGAATTGAGGGCATGTCCTAATACCGATATTGCGTCTTGTTTTAGTACTTGATGTTTTTTAAGTTTTTAGCTGTTTTTAGCAAAATTATTGTAGTGTTTTGGGCCTTTATTCATATCCACTCATTTTTGATATTATTGACAACCTCTACGCCATATTTTGATCAATCGATTGATAAGATCAACGCACCCCAAGAGCGATAGCGAGTCACAATATAAAAATGTCCGATGCAAGTAAGCGAGTATTTATGAAAGATAAGTCAGTTTCTCAGTCCACATCTCAACTGGCCACCTTAATCCAAATGGGTAAAGAGCAGGGGTATCTAACCTATGCTGAGGTGAATGACCAACTGCCAGACTCTATTACCGAAAGCGATCAGATCGAAGATATTGTGCAAATGCTGACAGACGTTGGTATCAAAATCTTTGAATCTGCGCCTGATGCCGATGACATCTTGATGAATGATGATTCAAGTGATGATGACATGGCAGCAGACGAAGCAGCGGCTGTACTCGCCTCTGTTGAGACTGAGCCTGGTCGCACCACGGACCCTGTGCGTATGTATATGCGCGAGATGGGCACGGTCGATCTGTTGACCCGCGAAGGCGAGATTGCCATCGCCAAGCGTATCGAAGAAGGTATTCGTGACGTGCAGCATGCCATGGCTTACTGGCCGGGTACCGTACAGTTCGTCCTTGACGAGTATCAAAAAGTACAAGATGGTGAAAAGAAACTGTCCGATGTCATCACAGGTTTCTTAGATCCTGAAACTGAAGAAGACAAAATTACAAGAAACTCCACCCGTTATCAAAGCCAAAGTCAATGCCAAGGCAGCCGCGCTTGACGATGAGGACGACGAAGACGAAGACGACGTGGAAGAGGAAGCGGAAGAAGAAACCAGCGGCCTTGATCCAGAAGAAGTCCGTCTGCGCCTAGAAGAGATCGAGCACTTATTTATCAAAGCCAAACAAGCCTTGCTTGATTATGGCCGTGGTAGTGTCGAAGCAGATGCTGCCTACGCGCTATTGGCAGAGCGTTTTATGATGCTCAAACTCAATAACCGCCTATCAGATCAAGTCATGGCCATCATGCACGATGTCTATGACGATGTGCGTAAGCAAGAGCGTCAAATCATGCGTTTGGTGATTCGCCGTGGTCGTATGCCGCGTGACGAGTTCCGTAAGACCTTCCCTAGCAACGAAACCAATGTGGATTGGCTCATTGAGCGTATCAAAGGTAAGCCTGCATTTGCCGGCACCCTAGAAAAAGTCGCCGATGATGTGATTTTATTGCAGCGCCGCATTCGTGACTACGAGCAGCAGCTCGACATGAAAATCCACGATATGAAAGACGTCGCCCGCCGTATGGCCGTCGGTGAAGCAAAAGCGCGCCGCGCCAAAAAAGAAATGGTCGAGGCCAACCTACGTCTGGTTATCTCTATCGCCAAAAAATACACCAACCGTGGCCTACAGTTCTTGGATCTCATCCAAGAAGGTAACATCGGTCTGATGAAAGCCGTTGATAAGTTTGAGTATCGCCGTGGTTATAAGTTTTCGACCTATGCGACATGGTGGATTCGTCAGGCGATTACCCGCTCTATCGCTGACCAAGCGCGCACCATCCGTATCCCTGTGCACATGATTGAGACCATCAACAAGATAAACCGTGTCTCACGTCAGCTGCTACAGGAGATGGGACGCGAGCCGACGCCTGAGGAGCTAGGCGAACGCTTAGAAATGGACGAAGTCAAAGTCCGTAAGGTGCTCAAAATTGCCAAAGAACCGATCTCGATGGAGACGCCTATCGGTGATGATGAAGACTCGCACCTAGGTGACTTTATCGAAGATGGTACCATCTCAAGCCCTGTTGACGATGCCACAGCAGCTGGCCTACAAGAAGCCACGCGTGATGTATTGGGCAATCTCACCGAACGTGAAGCGCGCGTGTTAAAAATGCGCTTTGGTATCGATATGCCAACCGATCATACACTAGAGGAAGTCGGCAAGCAGTTCGATGTCACCCGTGAGCGTATCCGTCAGATCGAAGCAAAAGCCCTGCGTAAACTGCGCCACCCTTCGCGCTCTGAGCATCTACGCTCTTTTTTAGAGAACGACTAAGTTATCAGGGATATACGGAGTCTAGATAATAGGTCTCAAGTATTTGCTAATAATAATTTTGCTAACATGAAAAAGCTGAGTATATCTCAGCTTTTTTTGTGTCTATTCATTGTAATGTCATAGCGCTACTGGGATTAATTTTGCGCAGCCTCTGGGAACGCAGCACGCAAGTAAAATTTATACCAGTAGCGCGTTTAAATCCATAACAGTTTTACATTCAGCTAACTATATGGTTATTTGAGCATCACTTGCTAATGGTGGCTGTTCTCACCTATCATAGAACGGATTTACTTTAAACGCTATTTTATCGTTATTATTAAAAAATAAACCTTAAAAACAAACCTTGTCGGGGTGCTTTGATTTTTTTGTCGTCAATTAAAATCATGGCTGAGAGTTACCCGCGAACCTGATGCAGTTAGCACTGACGTAGGAAACAAGCGTGCCGATATATAAGTCACATTGACGCCACAACTTGCCAATCTATGTTATTTAGACTGGCAAACGAGTCATGTCTTTTCACCTATGCGCCCTACGCTTTGCTTACTGGTATTTTATAAAGGTAAGTAAAAACCATGAATTACCAAACACTACGTCACCGCTGCCCCACGTGGGATGACTATATTCAGCATGACTTTGTCAAATAATTGGCCGACGGCACCCTCGCCCCTGATAGCTTTCGCCACTACCTTGTCCAAGACTACCTATACTTAATTCACTATGCTCGCGTGATGGCGCTGAGCGTGTATAAGAGCGACACACTGGCACAAATGCGAGTCGGTCAAGCAGGGCTAAACGCCATGCTCGATATGGAGATCGGCATGTATCTAGACTTTTGCCGTCTTTGGGATATCCCTTTGCACGAGGTCGAGAGTGCGCCTGAATCTGCTGTTACCATCGCCTATAGCCGCTATATATTAGACACTGCCATGTCAGGCTCTTTGGCGGCGTTGTATGCCGCGATTGCGCCTTGTCTGATGGGTTACGGAGAGATTGGCAAGCGCATTAAACAAGCTGGATTTATCGCCGGCAACCCTTATCAGCCTTGGATTGATGTTTTTTCTAGCGATGACTTTCAGGCCATTACCGCGCAAAACGAAGCACAGATTGACCTGCTATTGGCAGATGCCAGCACAGCACAGGCCGATAAGTTCCAGCGCTTATTTGACACCGCCGCGCGGATGGAAGTCAGCTTTTGGCAGCAGGCGTTGGACTTGTCTTAGACTGTATTTTTTATAGTAGGGTTCACCGACTTTAAATCAGCGATAGTCCTACTCGCATCGTATCTTATACATTCATTTTATTTAAAATTGATGATAAAACAACAACCACCCTCAAGGAGAGATTTTATGGCAGCATTTGATGAGCACGCCAGCGCATACGACAGCTGGTTTTTGGACAACCAAAACTTACTGGCCAGCGAGCTAAAGCTAGTGGCGCACTTTTTGGATAAGGACAGTGAGATACTGTCTATCGGCTGCGGTAGTGGTCTGTTTGAGATGCTACTGGCCAAGGATTATGACATCCACATCAAACACGGCATCGAGCCGTCAACAGATATGGCAAAAATCGCTGAAAAACGCGGCTTGCTAGTAGATGTCAGCCCTGCCGAAACCAGTCAGATTGCGCCCAATAAATTTGACATCATTATGTTTAACGGCAGTGTCAGCTATATCAGCGACTTGGACTTATGTATCAAAAAAGCCTTTGACGCGCTAAAGACTGGCGGCAAACTTATCCTCATTGACGTCCCAAAAGAAAGCGGCTTTGCCAGTCTTTATAATCTGGCCAGTGCGGTAGATAGCTGGGCGCATCCCCTGCTCGCGCACATCTCCCCTGCCAACCCCTATCCTATCGAGCTGGTCCGCTCTGCCAATTGGCGCACCTCTGATGAAAAAATCAAGCTGATGCAGGCCAATGGCTTTACCGACTTGCAATACGCGCAGACCCTACTGACCCACCCTATGTATGCCAATGACCAAGTGCAAGAGGTCATCGAAGGGTATGATCGCGGTGATTATGTGGCTATTTGTGGGTATAAAAAGTAGCTGTGGCCAAAGACACTTGAATAATACCAGCTGCGCCATCATAAACAGAACAATGTATTTTTATAACAGCGAGGCAACATTATGAGTGACGACCCAAAAGATAACGGCCAAAACCCGACTGCTCACCGAGCGGTCAATGTCACTAACCTAACCCCTAATGACGGTGTGCTAAAAGGCAAAAAAACCGATATCCAAAACCCAGAGCTGTGGGACTTTCCGATGAACTACCCGATGAGCATCATCGGTCATGAAGGCGAGCATGAGACCTTACTTAACGAAGTCAAGCTTATCCTCGGTAGTCAGTTCCCTGATTTTGATTTGGCCTCGATAGATGTCAAACCCTCAAAAACAGGCCGCTTTCACTCAGCACGCGTCAATCTGTATCTGACCGAAGCTGAGCAAGTAAACACGCTGTATGCTGCTCTTGATAGCGCCAAGACTGTCCGCATGGTGTTGTAGGGCTTTTTGTCACGATAAGCGCTGCTAACCGACGAGCTGATGGACTTTTAAAAAAACCAGTCCGTTTTTCGTCTAAATCGTCACTCATATGGGTGGCGATTTTTTATGGTCTGCTGTACAATCTGCGTCCGCATCGTGCAGCTGCAAAACAAGGCTATAGATCAATTTTTTGGGCGGCAATAAAAAGTAAATGTCTACCACATTTTTACAAAAAAAATTATCCACGAGGCTATTCGCCCCTAACCCTTATGCCATCACCCTTTGCCAAAATTGGCAGCATCGGCAACCTCTTGGCAACATAGATTGCCACTAAAATCAATATAGCATTTTCAAAAATTTCCCGCTATATTGTGCCTACCTACTAACAAATACGCTATATGTAGTGCTCAGTGAATTTTTAATTTACTACGAGCAGCGGTAGAGTTTTGCCTAAAAAACACCCTACCACCACAAGACAGCTATAGCGTCATAAAGCATGCCAGCGGGCTCTTTCCGCTTTGCATCACAATAAGCAATCAACTTAAGAGGGCAACATGACACACATCGACAAGATCAAAGTGACCAAACGTGACGGACGATTAGAGCTGATTGATTTGGATAAAATCCATAAGGTAATCGAATGGGCCGCGCACGATTTAGATAATGTGTCAGTGTCACAAGTGGAGCTTAAATCGCATATTCAGTTTTATGAAGGCATCAAAACCCGTGACATTCACGAAACCATCATCAAGTCTGCCGCAGATTTGATCTCTGAAGAGACGCCTGATTATCAGTATCTGGCCGCGCGCCTTGCTATCTTTCACTTGCGTAAGATTGCGTATAACAAATTTACCCCGCCGCACCTATTTGATCATGTAACGACTCTGACAGAGGCAGGCAAATACGATGAGCATATCCTAGCCGACTATAGCCGTAGCGAGTTTGATGAGTTAAACGAGTACATCGACCACTGGCGCGATATGAATCTTGCCTATGCCGCGGTAGAGCAAATGGCAGGCAAGTACCTCGTACAAGATCGCGTCACCAAGCGCGTTTATGAAAGCCCGCAGTTTTTGTATATGCTGGTCGGTATGTGCCTGTTTGCCAACTACGACAAGGCTAGCCGCTTAAGCTATGTCAAACGCTTCTATGATGCGACCTCACAGTTTAAGATTTCCCTACCGACGCCTATCATGTCGGGTGTGCGTACGCCATCGCGTCAGTTTAGCTCGTGCGTCTTGATCGAATGCGGCGATAGCCTAGACTCTATCAATGCCACCACCAGCGCCATCGTACGCTATGTGTCACAGCGCGCTGGTATCGGCATCAACGCTGGTCGTATTCGCGCCCTTGGCAGCCCTATTCGCGGCGGTGAAGCGCAGCATACTGGCTGTATTCCATTCTATAAATTATTCCAAACTGCGGTGAAGTGTTGCTCACAAGGCGGCGTACGCGGCGGTGCTGCAACGCTGTTTTACCCACTATGGCATCTAGAAGTTGAATCACTCCTTGTACTCAAAAACAACCGCGGCGTCGAAGACAACCGCGTCCGTCATATGGACTATGGCGTACAAATCAACAAAACGCTATACACTCGCCTGATCAAAGGCCAAGACATCTCGCTGTTTTCGCCCTCGGATGTCCCAGGCTTGTATGATGCGTTTTTTGAAGATCAGGACAAATTTGAAGCGCTATACACCCAGTATGAGCAAGACCCAAACATTCGTAGCCGCCAGATCCCAGCGACAGATCTGTTTAGTCTGATGATGCAAGAGCGCGCCAGCACTGGTCGTATCTATATCCAAAACGTCGATCATTGCAACACCCATAGCCCGTTTGACGCGACCGTCGCACCGATTCGCCAGTCAAACCTCTGTATGGAAATCGCGCTACCGACCAAACCACTTGATAACATCAATGACGAGACTGGCGAGATCGCGCTTTGTACCCTATCAGCGGTTAATCTAGGTAAAGTCGAGAACGTCAGCGATATCGAAGAGCCAGCAGAGCTGATCGTCCGTGCACTAGACGCCCTACTCGACTATCAAGACTATCCAGTCAAAGCCGCTGAAAACGGCAGTATGCGTCGCCGTACCTTAGGTGTGGGCGTGATCAACTATGCGTACTACTTGGCCAAAAATGGCGTGCGCTACTCAGATGACTCAGCATTGGGTCTGACACATCAAACCTTTGAAGCACTACAGTACTATCTGCTCAAAGCCTCAAACAAATTGGCCAAAGAGCAAGGCGCCTGCCCTGCGTTTAACGAAACCACATACTCGCAAGGTATCTTGCCGATTGATACCTATAAGTCTGACTTGGATAACATCTGCCAAGAGCCGCTACATCTCGATTGGGAAAGCTTGCGTCAAGAGATCACCGAGCATGGCCTGCGCAACTCTACGCTAACGGCCTTGATGCCGTCTGAGACCTCAAGTCAGATCGCCAACGCCACTAACGGTATCGAGCCACCACGCGGTCTGGTGTCTATCAAAGCCTCAAAAGACGGTATCCTCAAGCAAGTGGTACCTGAGATTGACAAGCTAAAAGGTCAGTACGAGCTACTATGGCAAATGCCAAATAACGATGGCTATATCAAACTGGTCTCTATCATGCAAAAGTTCGTCGATCAAAGTATCTCGGCCAACACCAACTACGATCCGGTGCGTTATGAAGGTGGTCGTGTTCCAATGAAGATATTGCTTAAGGATTTGCTCAACGCGTATAAGCTTGGCGTGAAGACGTTGTACTATCATAACACTCGTGATGGTGCCAATGATGCGCAAGCGGATATGGAAGATGATTGTGCTGGCGGGGCTTGTAAGATTTAGGTGAGAAGCGTCAAAAAATTGCATGTCAATTTTAGGTTCGCAAGAGAAATTCTTTAAATAGGATTTCTAGGGATGGCGGGTTTGGCTTTTGGGTTGAGTCCGCTGCTTGCTATTTTGGTACACTGAGCAGTTCTATGAGCTAAGTTATTTATCTATAGTGCAGATTAAGGACAAGATTAATTATGGACAAGAAAACAGATGCACTAAATATTTTAGAAGAAGGTCTATGTGAATTAGAATCAAAAAAAGGAAGTATCTCTACAGCTGTCCAAAAACTAGCTAGAGCATCTTCGATGTTAGGCGAAGATGCAATTTATGCTTGGACACAAATGCAACTAGGAAATGTTCAATACACAGCTATTTTAGAAAAGCTGTTCAACTTTCTCAATGAAGATCCAAAAGAAGATGAAGCAATTGAAGCAAGGAATAAAAAACGTGAAAGTATACTTGAGAGTGCAAAGAAACTAAATATATCTTTTAGTGATAGCAATAATATAAATGAGTTATATACTCATAAATCTACAGAAGCTTCTGGAGGCTTAAATTCTATTGTATTAATTGAGCAGATAGCAGAACGCCTTTCGAAATTAAAAAAAGGTAATGACGGTACACACTATGTTTATAATATAAATTCTCATTTATCTTATATTAATAAGCATTGCTATTCCTACATTTCGTCCTTAATCGATAAACTAAAATATTCAGGTACTGTTAAAAGTAGTTTCGATTTGCTAAAAGACGCCGTCGATGATAAATTTCTTGAAATAAATCCTGAATTAGCTGAACAACTTATGCTAGCTTTCAAATCCATCTCTTCTGATAATAAGGAAGAATGGTCACAGGCACTAACTACTTGTCGACGTTTGCTAGAAAGTTTAGCTGACAATCTTTATCCAGCCAACGATAAAATTATAAATAATAGAACATTCAAACAAAATCAATATGTCAATCGTTTATGGCAGTTTATGCATGAAGCTATACAGTCAGATACGAATAAAACTTTAGCCAAAGCTCATGTTGATTATCTTGGATCGTGGTTAGAAAGAAATAATAAAGCTACTAATAAAGGAGTTCATGATGAGGTCACTCAGTTAGAAGCTACGAAGTTTGTTTTCCATATATATCTTATGCTAGCGGACTTATTGGAATATTTAGATGACTCAGTTGTTTCAAACACAAAGCCACATATTAAAAAGATTACCATCGATGAACTTGAGGCTTTACTTAATATTAATAGAAACATAGCAAAAAATATAATTAAGGCACGAGTTAAAAATGGTGGTTTAACCTTAAAGCAGCTCGGCGAAGTCTCTGGTATAGGGAACAAAACTTTAGAAAAAGCTAAAGAGCTCATAGAGTTTTAGCTAAAAATATTTTGAACTTTACTGCCATAATCAAAACCTAGCAGAATAAAACGACGGAGGTCATGTGCAATATACCGCAATCATCAAAGACGGTGGGCTTTTTATCCCAAACGTGTTTTCTGACCTAAACGATGGTAGCTCGCATATCGTACAAATAGACGTTGACATCGCAGAAGTACGACAGCAGCTAAGCGAGCACGCCGGCACAATCGAGACCAAAACGCCCAAAAAACCCACCAAAAGAGCCAATAAAAAGGCTGAGCGAAAACCGCCAAAAGACACCGATGACGACGGCATAAGTACCCGACGCAAAAGCGCAATCGACGAGCTAGACGCCCTAGATGATGCAGAGCTAAGCGAGATACTCAAAGCCTATATGAATGACGGACAAACCTCAGAACAAATATCGCTAGAAAACTTATAAAACAATCAACTCCATATAAACCAACAACCGTATTACTGATAAAGGTAGAACAATGACGTACTCGATTTTTTCTCAAACGCCAAACAATGCTTTGAGCGAGCCGATGTTCTTCGGTCAGCCAGTCAACGTGGCGCGTTATGACCAGCAAAAGCACCCAATCTTTGAGCAACTGATTGAAAAGCAGCTGTCGTTTTTTTGGCGTCCTGAGGAAGTCGATGTCTCAAAAGACCGTATCGACTTTAGTAACTTATCTTCGCACGAGCAGCATATCTTTATCAGTAACCTCAAGTATCAGACCCTACTCGACTCTATCCAAGGCCGCAGCCCAAACGTGGTGCTACTCCCGCTGGTGTCTATCCCTGAGCTGGAGACTTGGATCGAGACGTGGTCGTTCTCCGAGACCATTCACTCGCGCAGCTATACCCATATCATCCGCAATATCGTCAATGACCCTGGCGTTATCTTTGACGACATCATGCAAAACGAGCATATCTTGCAGCGCGCCTCTGATATTGCGCAGTATTATGACGATCTGTACCGCAACTCGCAGCTGTATAGCCTATACGGTGCCGGTACGCACAATATCAATGGCGAGCAGATCACCGTCGATCTAAAGTCACTCAAAAAACAGATGTATCTGTGCATCATGGCGGTCAACGTCCTAGAAGCCATTCGTTTTTATGTGTCATTTGCCTGCTCGTTTGCCTTTGCTGAGCGAAAATTGATGGAAGGCAACGCCAAGATCATCAAACTGATCGCGCGTGATGAGGCGCTGCATTTGACCGGTACTCAGCACATGATCAATCTGATGCGTAATGGTAAAGATGATCCTGAGATGGTCGAGATTGCTGAAGCCTGTTATGAGGAAAGTATCGAGATATTCCGCAAGGCTGCTGAGCAAGAAAAACAATGGGCAGGTTATCTGTTTAAAGATGGCTCGATGATCGGTCTAAACAAAGACATTCTTTGTCAGTATATCGAATACATCACCAACCTGCGCATGGAAGCGGTCGGCTTGCCAGCGGCGTTCCCAAATTCAAAATCAAACCCTATCCCATGGATTAATACGTGGCTGTCGTCTGACAACGTACAAGTGGCACCGCAAGAGACAGAGATTAGCTCATACTTGGTCGGTCAGATCGACTCTGATCTATCAGACAGCGACTTTGATGACTTTGAGCTGTAATTTTTAGATGTTATTAGCGCGTCGATGACATATCGCTGTCATACAGGCGCGCTATCATCAAGGCAAAAAACACCAATAAAAATGACCATCAGGAGCTTGGGCAATGACGTGGGTAGTGACCAGCAAACAGCGCTTTTATTTGCACGATAGCGAGACCTTGCTAGACGGCTTACTGCGTACTGGGCACGATATCAGCTATCAGTGCCGCGAAGGCTACTGCGGTAGCTGCCGCGTCAAGCGTATCTCAAGCTCACACAGCGTCGACTATCCATTTGAGCCGCTGGCGATGATAGATGAGGATGAGATCCTACCTTGCTGTTGCCGTGTGCAAGGGGTCATTCATATCAATCATGAGCCCGTGATTAAATAAAGTTTTTTTTGTGGCAGTTACCGACCTCTATACCCTATTCAAACAGCTTAAGTAGCTCCTCACGCATACGATCACGCTCTGCCTCTGACATCATCGGTACCTCTTCATCTGGTAAGTATGGCTGACCGGAACCGCCAAGCGTTTCGTCATGAATGATGACGGGACGCGGGGTTGGCTCTTGTACCGGACGCTCCTCTAATACGATTTTTACCTGCGCGTTTTTGCCTTGGCGTAGTATCTGGGCATTGAGCTCAGTATTGGGCGGCTTACGGGCCACATACTGAATCAAGGTATTGGCATCGGTCATCTCGACCCCGTCGATGGTCAAGATAATATCGCCCACTTGTAGGCCACTTTTGGCCGCAGGACTTTGGTCGATGACGTTTAATACTTCTACACCGGTCGAGGTCTCAAGCTGTGTAGGATCACGAAGCTGTGACTGAATCTCGATACCTAGCCAGCCACGACTGACCTTGCCATCTTTGATTAAGGCATTCATCACCTGCTCGACAAGGGCGGTCGGAATAGCAAAGCCGATGCCCATCGAGCCGCCAGAGCGCGAGAATATCACGGTATTGATACCGACCAGCTCGCCATGCGCATCGACGAGCGCGCCGCCTGAGTTACCAGGGTTGATCGCCGCATCAGTCTGAATAAAGTCTTCAAACTTATTGACCCCAAGACCAGTACGCCCAGTGGCGGAGATGATCCCTTGCGTTACCGTTTGGCCGACACCGAACGGGTTGCCAATGGCCAAGGCCAAATCGCCGACGCGGATAGGATCCTCGCGGAAACCAAGCGGCGTCAGTCCGGTCATATCGACTTTGATCACCGCCAAATCACTATCAGGATCGGTACCGATGATCTTGGCGCGGCTCTTACGCCCGTCATTAAACGCGACGGTGATTTCATCGGCTTTTTCGATGACATGGGCGTTGGTCACGATATAGCCGTCTTCTGAGACAATCACCCCAGAGCCTAAGTTGGTAGAGCCTTGATCCTGCGATGGCCCGCCATGAAACTCAAAAAAACGGCGCAAGACAGGGTCATTCATGTATGGATGCTCGGCCATGGTCTGCGTGGTATAGATATTGACGACCGACTGTGACGCGCGGGCGACGGCATTATGATAAGAGGAGATCGGTGCAGGCGTGTCAGCGACAGGAGCCGATGCTTGCTGCTCAGCAGGTGACGTCCTCGGTGGCTCCCACGTCGCCTCTGACGTCGTTTTCATACTCATGAACAACCAGGTAAACGCTGCCAATACTAGCAGCAATAAGATCCAAGGAAGCCACTTTAACACAGACGCCTTGTTATTGGTGTTCGGGGATGGCGACATATAAAAACCTCTATAATTTTGATGCACACAAACAATAAAAAAACAATGATAAATAAAACCGGGACAAATCGCAGGCCAGTTACTACTGGCCTACTATGAGCAATAGCATAGCAAATATCAGCAGCAAAACGCTATCGCTCAAGTGGTCTTGTGTATCGTCAGTTCTAAAGCTGACCCACCATAGGCAAATTATAACTGCCCATTCTACCGAATAGTAACGCATCGTGTACCATTTCAGTTATTGGCCTTGTCTACTCTTTGGCACTGTCATGCTAAAATGCAGATTATTTGTCTCACCGGCCAATCAAATAACGCAAATAACGACAAGGAACCACCATGACCGCTCACGATACCCCGACCTCTGCCGATATGACGATTACTGCCCAAGCGCTGACTGAATTTTGTGATGACTATCTGTCTGCCAGCGCATTTAAAGACTATGCGCCAAATGGCCTACAAGTCGATGGCGGCCGGCCTATCAGACGCATCGTGACTGGGGTGACGGCTTGCGAGGCACTCATCGATGCTGCCATCGCTGAGGACGCCGATGCGATTATGGTCCATCATGGATATTTTTGGAAAGGCGAACCGATGACCATCACTGGCATGAAAGGCCAGCGTATTCGTAAATTGATGCAACACGGAATCTCGCTGATTGGCTACCACTTGCCGCTCGATGCTCATCCAAAAATCGGTAATAATGTCAAGCTCGCCGAGATGTTAGGGCTCACCATCACAGAGGCGCTATACCCTCATGAGTCGCATCCCGTCGGCAATATTGCCACATGCCCGCCGCAAAGCGCCGAAAGCCTAACTCAGACCATCACGCAAGCTCTAGGACGCATACCGCTACATATTTCAGGTCATTATCAGTATTTGGCAGATGCAGCCGCAGATACAGCAGCCCCAAAACTGTTAAAACGTATCGGCATCTGTACTGGCGGCGCGCAAGATATGATCGAGCAAGCCGCAGCCATGGGCTGTGATGCTTATATCTCAGGCGAAATATCAGAGCGCACGACCCATAGCGCCCGTGAGCTTGGGATTGATTACTTTGCATGTGGCCATCACGCAACAGAGCGCGCAGGGATTCAAGCCCTCGGAGACATCATCGCTCAACAATTTGGTCTATCTGTGCGTTTTATCGATATTGATAACCCCGCTTAGAGTCGGCATCAACCCAGCACAAGCAAAGCTCAACACCAATACTATTGGTTTACGATATTGAAAATTCGATACGTCAGTGCTGGTTATTTGACGGTTATCTAACGATAAAACTTAGTCATTTTTTAGCTTCTATTTCATAATACAGCCAAATTTGACCGTTTATAAGCAAATTGTTAAGTTTTATCGCTAATTTCTTAACTCTACTTGAATAATAAAACCAGTAACCGCATATTACTACCTGTAACAAAGAACGTTTTGTCATGAAACTTCCCATTATTACAGCTTCCGGTTATGGCACCAAGATAGATAACAAATAGATAATAGACAGCCATTTAGCGTTACTATTTATCTATGACTTGAGTTTTACGAGACTTAAGTTTCGCGAGACTTACGCACGGCTTATTATCTATATACTTATTTTCTATAGTGAGAGGGCGCGCGGCTTTAACGGCGCATTACTATCTTAGTGTTGCGATGGTGGTTTGATGTTTGTTGTCAGTCGGTGTTATGACTGGATAAAAACGAATAACCCTGTATCGCTGAACAGCAAATATGATCAGCGGTTTACTCTACCCTAAACGATATAAAGAGTAAGCCGCTGCTGATATTAGCGTAGTGCATTGACTTTATCATTGAGACGCATGGTTTGGCGTCGCTTTGATACAGATATCTACGTGTTTGTTTCAATAATTTAATCATGACCTTACCTGTGTTTGTTAGGGAGTCGTTACGTTCAGTCTTATCTATTGTCGATGAAGGAATCATCTGATTTATCGCCTTCTGGGATTTTTGCGTCTGTTTTTTGCAGGCATGGCTTTTTTGATAAGCTTTTTTTTACAATAGATACTTGGCTGTGACAGCGCTGCACGTGTTTATAGAAAACTCATACGCGGCACGACTTTTTAATAAGCAAACTGAGCGCACACGACAGTTATTTAACCGTGTCCCTCAGTTGAAATGCAACCTCGGTATATGTGCTATTGGCATACACAAGTGAGCATTTACGGTAAGTAGGATGGCTAAAATCAGGAGACATCCATGCAGCGTATTACTTATCGTGTGAAAGTATCAGCGCAAGGGGCCAAACGCCGTATTTCTTATCTGCTGCGTCCATCTAAGCGCCTACCAAACACCAAAAGTAACATCGTTTCATCCGTTACCCCTACTACTTCAAATCGGTTTGCCAAGACCAAAAAACTGGCGCAAGTATCTAGTATCGCCCTGCTCTCGCTACCTGCTGAGAGCCTAACGACGATGCAGGCAAGCGTACCGGCCTATGACCATGTCATGCTAGACAATACCTTGACCGTCGCTGCTGTCCCAGGAAATAGCACGTATTTTGCGACCGATGGGTTTCAGCATGGTTTTGGGTTTGACTTGGTGCGTACTTATGCTGACGAGCTCGGTGTCGATATCGACCTAAAAGCCTACGCCAGCGAAGAAGCAGCCTTACATGCTCTAAAATCTGGTGAGGCGGACATGGCATTGACCACCGCCAGTACTCAACTAAAAAGCCAGCTAAATTTGTCATCCATCAACGTCAGCTGCGGCTATGATGCCAGTTTGACCAAAAACGGCCTGCATCCAAAGGTCAGCTGGTCGTTTAATGCCCCTGATGATCCATTGTCACAAAAAGCCAGTTATTTTTTGTGCGATAGTATTAAGCTAAAAAACACCCAAAAGCTGGCCGCGTTTTATAATCAAACCCTACTAAAAGACGCTTATAGTCAAGATCACTTTAAAAAAACACTAACAGAGAGGCTGCCTGATTATCAGTCGTCTTTTGAGGAGCAAGCACGTAACTACAATCATGATTGGGAGCTGTTGGTTGCGATGGGCTATCAAGAGTCACATCTGGATGCCAATGCGGTCTCGCCCACCGGCGTACGCGGCCTGATGATGCTTACCAACAGTACCGCCAAAGCGATGGGCGTATCAGACCGTGTGGACCCGTATCAAAGCATCGGCGGCGGCGCGCGTTATTTAGAGCAAATGAAAGATGAGTTCGCTGATGTGCCAAAGTCTGATCGAATTTGGTTTGCACTAGCAGGATACAATATGGGTCCAAATGCGGTCAAAAGCATCCAGCGTAAACTGCGCACGCAAGGCATCGATGATAAGAGCTGGGCCAACGTCTATGCCTATCTCGCAGAACACAGAGCCTCTAACAGCCGGTATGGTCAAGCGATGCACTATGTCAGCAATATCAGAAGCTATCTTGAAACCATTAAGACGCAAACTGTCTAATGACATGACACTCAAAAAACGCAAAAGCGGCTCTTATGATAAGGGCCGCTTTTTTGTGTGATGACTATATACGCTATTAACGATTGGGTACCGTCAGACGCTGACCACGCTGTAGCATGGTGTCGGCTGCGATATTATTCATATCTGCCAACTCTTGGGTCGACACTCCGTATTTACGCGCCAGCCCGATGAGACTATCTCCTGAGCCTACGGTATAGCTGACGGTTGCTTTTGGTACTTTTAGCGTCTGTCCGCGTTGCAGTTGGGCATTGGTTGCCAAATCATTGGTCGCCGCCAGATCTTCTACCGATACGCCAAACTCTCTAGCAAGCGCAATCAAGCCATCGCCTGACTTGACCTTGTAGTTTTCGGTATTGCCCAGCTTTTTGCCACTGCTGACTGTACTGGTTGAGGTATTGCTCGTCGCATTGATGCTTTGGCTGCTGGCACGAGAGCCCACTGGGCTACCGCTAGCAGGAATCGTAATGGTACGGCCTAGTATCAAGTTTGAGTTGGTCTTTAGGTTATTGGCGGCAGCCAAGTCACTCAGACCGATATTGTAACGTCTTGCCACGCCCGTTAGGGTATCACCGGATTTGACCTTATAACTGACCGCTTTATCATTTAGCTGACGATCGACGATATCTTTGGGCGCAGGCACTTTAATCGTTTGACCACGTTGCAGGCGAGCTTTAGCATCAAAGTTACTGTTTACCGCTGCCAGCTCTGCTGGACTGACGCCGATACTGTTGGCTATACCAATTAAAGTCTCACCTGATTTTACCTTATAACTGGTGGTTGCCACTGAGCTTGTACTACTCTGCGCTCTACTACTGCTAGTACGAGAGGCCGCGTCTATGTCTGCGCTGGCAGGTACTTTTAGGGTTTGACCGACATATAGAGAGTCTGTGCTGTTAAGGCCATTGAGACTGGCCAAAGTAGCGGTTGGCACATTGAACTGACGCGCCAAAGCAATCAAGCCATCACCCGGTTTGACCTTGTAGTTTTTGGTTGCAGTGCTTGATTTTTTTGATCTGGTAGAGAGCGCCGCTGGTGTTGTAGCAGGTGCTTTCACTTTGCCAGGCACTAGCCAGAGCTTTTGTCCTCGAAGCAGATCAGCACGGCTGCTAAGATTATTATAGCTGGCAAGCTGTGTCACTGATAAGCCAAAACGATTGGCGGTACCAATAAGCGTGTCGCCACCTTGCACAACATAGCTTTCGGGTTGATTGGCAGCTGGATTACTGGCAGCGCTAAGCGGCTCGATAGTTTTGGCATTATATAGATATAAAGTGGTACCAGATAATAGCTTGGCGCTGGCATCTATTTGGTTCCATTCGGCGATATCGCGCCAGCTCACGCCAGCTCGACTGGCAATATTGGACAGCGTATCACCACGTTTTACCGTATAGGTACTACGTGTGCCTTGTGGCTTTGGCTTGCTGACTGGCGTTTTTGCAAAGCTCAGTTTTTTTTCATCGCCTGTCGCCTCCAAGATAGACTGCTGCGTCTGTACCGCAGATAAGTTGATGTTGCCATCGGCGTTGATGACATTGGTCTCAGGCGTGCTACTGCGTATCTGCTTGGCGATAAAATCACGTTCTTCTTTGCTCAAAGGCGGCTCTTGAACGATGGTATTGTTTTGAGTGATTTTTGCAGACGTGGTCGGTAGGCTGTTGCTGCTTTTTAGCTCAGCATTGATTTTATTGGTCTCGGCGGTGGTCAACGGCGGCTCAGTATGTACGGCGGCGGTGTTGCTATAGACCGAGCTGCTCGTCTGTGTCGTTGTAGGTGAGATATAGCTCGTCGTCTGCTGCGGCACACTGGCGCTAGCGGCATAGTCTGCCAATGCGCTGCCAGTAGATGGCAAAGCAGAATTGGTATAAGGCTTACTGTTATAGCTTGATGAGCTTGAGCTGCTAGTGGTGGTGCTGTTATCACTGGCAGTCAACACATTACCCATGCCATTACCACGCAGCGAGCTGAGCTTGGCATCTAGGTTGAGGCTCACATCATTAGGGATAATCACCCGCTGTGGGCCTGAGGCATTGACGCCTGTGATTTGTGATACTTCCGATAAACTGACACCATAATTGACAGGCACACTGCGAAAATGCTGACGGTTGGCAATAGCTGGTAGATAGACACCGTACTGCTCAGGCTTGGCAACGATTTCGGCCACTGCTAAAAAGCGTGGCACGTAGTTCATGGTTTCGGTGGGCAGTCTAAGTGACCAGTAATCCGTGGGCAGACCACGAGCCGCATTAGCATCGATGGCATTTTGCACACGACCGGGCCCTGCATTATAAGCGGCTAACGCCAGCTCCCAACTACCAAACTGGTTGTGCAATGCGGTCAGAAAGTCATAGGCAGCGCGCGTCGACTCAATGACGTCACGGCGACCATCATAAGTGCTGCTTTGATTTAACCCATAAATACGGCCCGTACTAGGGATAAACTGCCATAAGCCAGCTGCTGCGGCACTACTGGTCCCACTTGGGTCATAAGAGCTTTCGATCACAGGCAATAGCGCCAGCTCGGTTGGGATATTACGGCGCTCTGCTTCTCGCACTGTGTGATAAATATAACGACTGGCACGCGCAGTCAAACGGTTTAGATACTCTTGTCGACTGGTAAACCAGCTTTTTTGTGCTTCGATACGCTGGTTATAAATTGGCTGTCCGCCGTTCATACGGTAGCCGGCACGCAAACGATTCCACAAATCACCGTATTGCTGAATGGCAAGTTTGTTGCCTTCTACCATGGTCATGTCTGTCGCTTCTAACAAATCCGCTAACTCGTCTAAGCTTTCAGCATCAAGATAAGCGGTAGAGTAATCCGTGGTGGCAGATTTTACTGCTTGCTTACCAGCACGCTTGGCAACCGTCGCCGAGGTGTTGGTCGCGCCTTTGTTTTTTACCGGCGAGGTATTGCTACAAGCACTGATGAGTAACGTCGATACCGCAAGCGTCAATGGTAACGCAATAAATGAGCGAGAGTTTGAGAGCACAGTAGACATGGTATTGGAGGTTTCCTAACGACAAGAAGTAATGAGATAAGTTGCTTGATAGTATAGTCTGCAATGTAAAGCAAAGACCAGTCTGATGTAAAGACCTTAAGCAAAAATTACGGCCGCTCTTTTTTGTGACTTTTATGAATATAAGCATAGATATATAAACAAAACCTTATAAGGAATGGTTATATATCATGGATGAGCTGTATTTACTCACCATCTTAATGATTGATGGTCTTAATTAGCTACTCTTAATCAGATACTTTTAATGAAATACTCTTAATTAATAGTCACTTGTGAGACCGCACGCAATAAGACAGCATTGCCCGTCGAGAGCGTCAAGGTCACCCGCGAGGTGGTGACAAACGAGACCTGCTGACCATCTTTTACCCAGCTTTCATTGGTGGTCACATTGGCTTTGGCCTGTCCGCCTGTGATGACGATGTTATCGACAGAGATATCGTAGCGATAATTGGAGGTGTCGTTCCAGCTGTTTTGCAGCAGTTTTAGATAAGCTTCTTTGTCCAGACTGGTTGTTTTTCCTTTTCTAGATAAAGAAATCAGCGCATCATCCGAGACCAAACGTGCAACTTGGTTGATGTTTTGGCTGTTCGCTGATGATTTCATGGCAGCGGCGTAGTTTTTTACTAGCGCTTCGGTCATGGTCGCCGCCTGCGCATTGATCGTGATGGTGCTTGCAGCAGCAACGATAGCAGCCACACTGGTACTTTTTATCATCAGAGCCAAAAGCCCGTTTCCCCATACTCGTTTCATGATAATCCTTAGCGATATTATCGGCGTTATGGTCATACAGTTTCTATTTATCATACATTTTATATTTATCTATGTATTGACGTAGAGACCACAAGCGCATTTATCGTTTGACTAAATAGGCCACCTATACTGAGTATAGGTATTGACGCCTTAATATTGACTTTACGAGCCATTTTGGTAATTTTTTTAGTCCAATCACGGCAGACTCGTATCATAGTGTGAGACTATCACTCAATTCTCACAGCCATGTGACACCCTGTGTAATTATTGCGAACATCTATAACGATAGACTATCTTGAAATATACCGTCATATCAAGCCTCACTGATTATCACAATAAGGCTTGATAGTGACGGAAACTCAGAGCAGTGTAATCAGTCACGCTTAGCGTTATGACTTGGTTTCTGAGCCATTGTCTTCAGACTGTTCATCATCACTGAGCTTCATACCGAGCCGCTCTACGCGTCTGTCCATCATTTGCCGTGCCAGCGCTTGCATGTCCTCGACGCGGTCTATCTCATCGACAATCTCCAACCCGAGCAAGGTTTCAAACACATCCTCCAACGTCACCAAACCTTTGACCTCACCATACTCACCCACAGTAATGGCAATGTGGACACGGTTTTTTAGCATCAGCTCTAGCAAGTCAAACAGTTTCATCTTTGAGAATACAAAGGTGATCTCTCGTTTAAACTGGGTCAACGGTTTGTGCATGGCGTGGTTGACTTTGGCCAGCAGCATATCTGTTTTTAGCACAAAACCGGTAATATTGTCCAAATCACCATCATAAATCGGCAAACGCGAAAACGTCAGCTTAGGGCGATCCACCAGCAGCTCAGCCACGGTTTTATTTTCTTCAAAAGCGAGCATCACTGAGCGCGGCGTCATGATGTCCTCAACCTTGATAGCACCAAAGGCCAGCAAGTTACGGATAATGCGCGACTCTAGCGGGTCTATCTGACCTGACTCCTCACCGATACTGGCCAAAGCGGCAAACTCACGACGGCTAAAGGTTTGCGGCTCTTTGCCGCGCACCAGCAGTTTGGTGAGGCGCTCTGATATCCAAATCAGTGGATACAGCAGCAAGATAATACCTCGGACAAAATAAGCCACCAGACCGCTAAGCTGACGCCAATACAGCGTGCCCAAAGTCTTGGGAATGATTTCAGACAAAAACAAAATCGCCAGCGTCATAATCGCCGAAAACAGTCCAAACCAAGCACTACCAAAGACGATAGTCGCTTGGGCACCAGCGCCGATAGAGCCAAGCGTGTGCGCCACTGTGTTTAATGTCAAAATAGCGGCCAGCGACTGATCGATATTATCAACTTTTAGACTTTTAAGCATTTCCGCTTTTTTGGGGTTGCTTTCTTGTACGTCCGCGATAAACGACGGCGTCATACTCAGCAAAACAGACTCGGCCAACGAACATGCAAAAGACACGCCAATGGCCAGTACGACAAAAAATATCAGCAGCATCACATTCAGCGCTGTTGGTGCAACCGCCGCGTCAGCCGCCCAAGCCATCTGCGGTAGTAGCAAGACGGCAGGAAACGGCAGCATCGCGAGTAACGGCCGACCAAAACGAGCAGGACGACACATCTTTGGGGGAGGTTCTGCTGACTCATCTTGACGACAAGCCCGCGGACGATTTAAACGAGGTACAAACATAAAAGAGGTGGACAAGTTAGGTAACCTAAACAGAAAAGAAGAAAAAGATAATATCATGAGTACGCGCCGCCGAGCATCTACCGCATAAAAGCTGGTTAATGCTCGATAAACAGGCACTCATCGATGCCCACCACCTTGCCTGACAGCTTGTCGTATAGGCAACTAACAACCCAATCAGTCAACAACCAACATCTGGCTGCTGCGCGTGACATTTTATAAGGACAGCTTACCAGCCCTACCCTCTGGGTATCGTGTGGCGGCAATTATTGCCATTTGATAGTAGCATTGATGATAATATTTCACAATAAGCCGCGCTTTTTAAGTGCGATTTTTTACGTACGCCGTTTATCCCCGATGTTTTACGTTTCGTCATATGGGTTTTTGGCTAGCATTTGATGCGATCAATCGCCCGATATACCAGAGAAAACACACCCAGCTTATGATTAACAGTTACCAAGTCTGGGATTTTTTGTTACTATGCGTCTAATTTTATTATTGTCTATGACTTACTGAGAGTAAATTATGTTGCTATTTATCCAAGCCGCCCATGCGGCCCCAGAAACTGCAGGCGCGGAGGGTTAAATTATGTTGCTATTTATCCAAGCCGCCCATGCGGCCCCAGAAACTGCAGGCGCTGGGTCAATATTTGGCCAGATCTTATTGCCTGTCGCTTTTTTTGCGATTTTTTATTTTTTGGTCATTCGCCCGCAGTCTAAGCGTACCAAAGAGCATCGTGCTATGGTCAATGCGCTTAGTGTCGGCAATGAGATTATCTTTGCCGGTGGTCTGATGGGCCGTATCAAAGACATTGAGGGCGATTATGCTGTCGTCAGCTTGAACAACAACACAGATGTGAAGATACAGCGCGCTTCTGTCATCTCAGTATTGCCTGCTGGCACTATCGAGAGCGTATAATTATCAGCCGTTCTGTATTTATGATCGTGCGCTCGTCGCACTGATAAATACGTACGTGCCTAAAAAATGACCGTACCTTGTCTACGGTCGTTTTTCGCTATAAAGTAGCAAAACCTTACATTTTATAATGCCAAAGACGGCGATAAGTTGTCAGCTTTATGTTATCGATAATCTTTCGATAACAGATATTTTGGATGACGGCGCAAAGCGTCATCTGTATTATTTGCTTTATTGTTTTATGCTTTATTATCATCGCGGATGATCGCAATGGTACATGACAACGACTGCCAAATACGGCACTCGGCCATTGCTATCGCTAACTTCCCATCTGCTAACTTGTGGCCTACGTCGCCAGTCGTTTATCAACCTAAAGAAGTGATTATGCAATATCCCGCTTGGAAATACTTACTCATCGCCGTCGTGCTTATCATTGCCGGTCTGTATGCTGCCCCCAACCTCTACCCTGACGAACCTGCCGTACAGATTACCAGTGCTGCCGCAGGTACTCAGCTGTCTGAAGGTATTTTGACCGAGTCACAAAGACTGCTTACTGAGGCAGGTCTGGACAGTCATGATGGTACGTTTGAGGGCAACAGTGCGCTGGTACGCCTAAAAAACCCAGTCGATCAGCTCAAGGCGCAAGAAGTATTGCGTCAAAATCTGGGCGAGGACTATGTCGTAGCGCTCAACTTAGCACAGACCACGCCAGAGTGGCTACGTAGCATCGGCGCAAAACCGATGAAACTTGGTCTGGATTTGCGCGGCGGTGTGCGCTTTGTCCTCGAAGTCGATATGGATAAGGCTCTCGAGCAGCGCTTAAGTAGTGCGAGCCGTGATATGCGCCGTGAGCTACGTGCTGAACGAGTGGCGGTCAAGGGCATCAAAACTGAAAATCAAAGCATCGTACTGCATTTTGCTGATACGGACGCGCGTAACCGTGCTCAAAACATCCTACAAGGATCAATGGGCAATACCTTTAATTTGCAGTCTTCGATTGATGAGCAAGGCCCAGCGCTAATCTTGGCATACAATGACGCCACCCTCGATGAGATCAAAAGCTACGCGGTCAATCAAAACCTCACGACCCTACGTAATCGTATTGCAGAGCTGGGCGTGACTGAAGCCCTCGTACAGTCACAAGGCGCTAGCCGTATCGTGGTAGAGCTACCTGGCGTACAGGACACAGCCGAGGCCAAACGTGTCCTTGGACGTACGGCAAACCTTGAGTTTCGCATGGTCGCTGAAGACGCTGACACCTACACAGGCGGCATTCCACCAGCAGGCACTGAGGCTTTTCCCTTTGAGACGCTCGATGGCCCTCCAGTACTGCTAGACCGTCAAGCCATCGTCACAGGTGATAAAGTCACCAATGCACAGACAGGCGTCGACGAAAACGGCTCGCCAGAAGTGAGCATCACGCTAGACAGTGCTGGTGGCAAGCTAATGCAAAATGCCACCCGTACTGCTGTTGGCAAACAGATGGCGGTTTTGTTTATCGAAAACAAACAAAGAATCACCTATGAAGAAGACCCAGAGACTGGCGAGACCGTCGAAGTACGCACGCCTTACGCTGAGGCAAAGGTCATCAACCGCGCCAATATTCAAGCGGTACTTGGCTCATCTTTCCGCATCACGGGGCTAGATAGTAGTGCTGAAGCAGCTGAACTGGCACTGTTACTACGCTCAGGTGCTTTAGCGGCTCCGATGTATTTCGTCGAAGAGCGCACCATCGGCCCATCACTCGGTCAAGAAAACATCGAAAAAGGCTTATTTTCGACGCAGGTCGGTTATTTGCTGGTCTTTGCCTTTATGATTATTTTTTATCGCCTCTTTGGTGTCATCGCCAACGTGGCTCTAGCGGTAAACGTCATTATTATCATCGCTATTATGTCGATTTTAGGCTCATCGCTTACCCTACCAGGCATTGCAGGTATCGTTTTGACCATCGGTATGGCGGTCGATGCCAACGTCCTGATTTTTGAGCGCATACGCGAAGAGCTGGCCAACGGCGTACGGCCAAAATCCGCTATTGTGGCAGGATTTGATCGCGCCTTTAGTAGTATTTTTGATGCCAACCTCACCACATTGTTGGTGGCGTTTATCTTATTTGCCATCGGTACAGGCCCGATCAAAGGCTTTGCAATTACGTTAGCTATCGGTATTGTCAGCTCACTATTTACCGCCATCATGGTGACACGTGCGTTGGTACAAATTGCTTATGGTAAGCGTAAATCTATCAAACGTTTGAGCATCGGTTAGGAGAACACTATGGCGATCGATAAGAACAACCCTTTAGAACAAAACAATCCAGATCGAAATGGTCCAGGCGGCTCAAACACAGACGCTAGCAGCACGCGCCGTCGCAAAAAACCACGCCGTGATGGCAAAGGCAGCAACAACCAAGCCAAATCAAAAAAAGCACGCCGCGGCAATAGCGGTGATAACGCCGCACAAACGCTCAGCACCCAAGCCATCGATCCAAATCTGGATATAGGTGATGCAGAGGACTATGCAGCAGCGCAAGCAGAAGGCGGCATCAAAGCGGTAGGCGATCAGCGTATCATTCCATTTATGAAGATAGAAAAGCCAATGGCGCTTTTATCGCTCTTGATGGTCATCGGTAGTATCATTGCAATTGCGGTCAATGGCCTAAACCTAGGCCTTGACTTTACCGGGGGCGTCTCAGCAGACGTACGCTATGAGCAACCTGTCGAGCAAGTAGAGGTCGTACAGGCTTTAGCCGATGGTGGCTTTGATGATGCTGTCGTACAGTATTTGGGTACTCGAGAAGAGCTACTGGTACGCCTACCGCCGCAGTCTGATAATGTCGATGGACTAAATTCCAGCTTGACCCAAGCATTGACACTGCCCGATAATGCTGCTGATATCAGTAACATCAATATCATCGGTAGCCAAGTGGGCAACGAAGTGTATTTAAACTCCGTCATGGCGTTGGCACTGGCGCTGGTTTGTATGCTCGGTTATGTGGCCTTACGTTTCCAATTTAAGCTATCATTGGGAGCGGTGCTTTCGCTGTTTCATGACGCCATCGTTACTATTGGTGTCTTTGCCCTATTCGGCTTTCCATTTGATTTGACGGTGTTGGCTGCTATTTTAGCCTTGATCGGTTACTCATTGAACGATACGATTGTCGTCTATGACCGCATTCGCGAAAACTTCCGCCGCGTCCGTGGTATCTCACCGCGACAAACCATTGACCTGTCTTTGACAGAGACGTTGCGCCGTACGATTATGACCATCTCAACCGTGTTACTTGTAGTATTGGCCATGATGTTCTTAGGCGGTGATGGACTATACTGGTTCTCAGTAGCGCTATTTATTGGTCTACTGGCTGGTACGTATTCATCGACTTACATCGCAAGCTCAATCCCACTACGTATGGGACTGTCACGTGACGACTTTATTGTAAAAGTAAAGCCTGAGTTTGAAGAAGAAATCGTGACGTTTAACGATCCAAAAATGTACGAATAAAGCCGTATTTGGCCATGATGGCATTCTCTTATCTTATGGCCAACTGACAACATAAACACAAAATTCGTATCTTTAATACAATAATAGCGTGTAAAAATAAGCACCTGACTCACCAACTGTGAGTCTAGGTGCTTTTGTCTTTTTGCTGCGTTTACGAACTACTGACCACAATTAGGTCAATATAAGACAACCTCAGCCAGCAAAAAGACGTATGTCCATCACGTGTCATCATATTGTATGTTGATTTTATTTAGCATCGCCTACGACAGCGCACTGTCTTTAACAAAGGGCATAAAACGGGTCAAAAATGTCAGTTACCGCCTCCTCTGCTAACGCCTTACCACCGATTGATACCCGCTACGCGCGCATCATCGCAATTGCACTGCCAGTTTTGCTGGCAAATCTGGCCATGCCGCTACAAAGCGTGATCGATACGGCCATCGTCGGCAATATGAATGATACTGCTAAGCTTGCAGGTATGGGGCTTGCGATACAATTGCTGTCTTTACTGCTGGTTAGTTTTAACTTTTTGCAATATGCATCGTCTGGACTATCCGCGCAAGCTCTGGGGCAACTGGACGTAGCAAGCAAAGATAAAAACACGCTTGATTATCATGCTATCACTCCTTTATTGTCCATCTTACAGCGTGCTTTATTATTAGCCACGGCCATCGGCTTGGTATTGCTGCTAGCAAAGCCTTGGCTGATAGATTTTGGTCTACAGGCACTATCGGCCAATCCTGAAAGTGGCCGCGCGGCCAAGACGTATTTGGATGTGCGTTTTTGGGGTGTCATCGCCGAGCTGATGAACTTTGCTTTTATTGGCTGGTTTGCAGGGCAAGGCAAAACCCGTTATATGCTGTATCAGCAGGGCTTTATTGCCATACTCAACATTATCCTAACGCTGTTTTTTGTCTTTGGGTTACAGATGGAGCTGGTCGGTGTGGCACTGGGCACCACCATTGCGTTTTGGTCAGGTGTATTATTGGCTTTATGGCTGAGCTGCCGACACCTAAAGATATCTTGGCAAACCTTGTTTTGTGCTGACAGCCAGCATTTTACCAAAGAAAAAATGCTTAGGCTATTTTCACTGAATAAAGACATCTTTATACGTACGCTGATTCTAACGTTAAGCTTTGCTTGGATTACCCGTCTATCTGCTCAAAGTGGCGATGTTATATTGGCGGCCAATGCCATATTATTACAAGTATTGAGCATATCTGCCTTTGCCTTAGATGGCGTCGCTGTATCAGCTGAGACGCTGAGCGGACAGGCAGCTGGGCGACGCGACTGGGCAAGCTTTCGCGTCGTTATCAAGCGCACTGGGGTCGTCAGTTACACGCTGGCTATCTTATTAAGCGCGGTTTGGTGGCTGGCCATGCCTATCTACCTGCCATTTATGACCAATATCAAGGCGGTGTTTCGCTTAGCTGACCAATATCACTGGTATGCAGTGCTCTTACCCTTAGTCGGTGTGGGCGCATATTGGCTGGATGGCATATTTTTTGGTCTGACTGCTGGTAAGGTGATTCGGAATGCCGCGCTTATCTTAGCGGCTGTCTTTTTTCCGCTAAGCTGGCTACTCTATCAGCAGTGGGATATGACTGGTATTTGGCTCAGCGTCTGGAGCCTATTGCTACTCAGACTTATTATTTTAATAGGTTTTTTATACCGCGCTCATCAGACAGGCGATTATGAAAAGCTCCAAATATAGTCGATACATTCTAAAAATGTCATAGCGCTACTGGGATGAATTGTGCGCAGCCTCTGGGAACGCAGCACGCAAGTAAAATTTATACCAGTAGCGCGTTTAAATCCATAACAGTTTTACATTCAGCTAACTATAGACGCGTAAGGCGGTATTTGCTCCGATGTTGATATCGTCAGTTCGATATAAAAACGTTATAGCAAGTTAATAAAAAAAAGTCAGTAAGAAAATTAGGATGTCACGTGACTACTCAATCAAAATCATTACATCAGCAGCATAGGGCCCACTATAACTGGGCCGAGGGATTTAAAAAAAGTTTGCCTGTGGCAATGGGTTATCTGCCAGCGGGGATAGCCTTTGGTGTGCTCGCGCAGGTGGCGGGCATCCCTATATGGGCGACCATTATGCTCAGTGTCGTACTCTATGCAGGCGCCGCTCAGTACGCCTGCTTGCCCATGCTAAGTGCCGGCCTACCGATTGGCAATATGGCAACCAATATTGCCGCAATTAACCTGCGTCACGTGTTTTATGGGATGCCATTGCTCCACTCTCTCCCGCAGAATAAAATCGCCAAAACCTACTGTTTGTTTGCCTTGACCGACGAGACATTTTCGATGATGACCAGCCTACCTCAGGAGTCAAGGCGGTCGCTCATTTTACCCATTAGTCTGTTTAACCAAAGCTGGTGGGTGTTGGCGAGCGCGATCGGCGTGATGATCGGCAGCACCCTTAGTGATATGGTGCCGCATTTAGATTTTGCGCTGGTCTGTCTGTTTGCGATATTGGCCTATGAGCAGTTTCAGAGCATCAAACGCTATTTTCCTATTGGCATTGCCATTGTTGCGTTACTGATTGCCTCACTATTTACCAGCAACTGGTTATTATTGGTGGCCATTTCTATTTGTATGTTGATGATTTTGGCACGTGGTTTTTGGGTACAGCGCGGTATAAAAGGAGACGCTCATGAGCAGTAGTTATCTGATTTTGGCCACCTTTGCAATGGCTGCAGTGACCTTTGTGACACGTGCACTCCCCGCTTTGATACCAAAAAAGCTGCTGGACACGCCGTGGCTACACCGTTTAAACGAAAGCCTGCCCTTATCAGTAATGGTGCTGCTTATCCTCACCAGCCTTTCTTATCAAAACTTATCAGTAACCACCGGTATGCATAGCGCAGAGCTACATTTGCTGATGGCACAGATTGGCGCGCTACTGTTGGTGCTACTGATTTATCATATCAGCCGTCAGCTATTGGTCAGTATGATCGTTGGTATCGCTGCCATTAATGGGCTGCTATGGCTGTTTACTCAGTTTTTGGGCTAACAGTTTTATCTTATTTTTATCTTGTGATGAAAAAGGCTGAACTCTGATAAGAGTCCAGCCTTTTTATTAGATACTATGAGCGGCTGCTCAGTGAGACATTATAGCTCTTCGACGCCCATCATATCGACTGGCGTGTCGGCGACGATTTGCACGCCTTTTTTACCTGTTTTGGCAGTGTCGCTGCGCTGCTCTTGTAGATAGTCAAGATAGGCTTCGTTGATTTGACCTGTGATGTAGCAGCCATTAAACACGGCACAATCAAACCCTTCTACTTTGCTGTACTTGGTGTCCTTGACCGCGTCAATCAAATCCTCTAAATCTTGGAAAATCAAACGATCAGCACCGATGATATCACGCACTTCCTCTACCGTATGACCAGAGGCGATCAGCTCGCTACGCACCGGCATATCGATACCATACACGTTTGGATACTTGACTGGCGGCGCGGCACTAGCAAAAAACACTTTGTTGGCACCAGCATCACGCGCCATCTGGATGATCTCGTGACAAGTCGTACCACGGACGATAGAGTCATCTACCAACAATACGTTTTTGCCCTTAAACTCAAGCGGTACTGCACTGAGCTTTTGACGGACAGATTTTTTGCGCTGCTGCTGACCTGGCATAATAAAGGTACGCCCGATATAGCGGTTTTTCATAAACCCTTCACGGTACTTGACGTTCATCTTTAGCGCCAGCTCCATCGCAGAGGTGCGCGAGGTGTCTGGAATAGGAATCACCACGTCGATATCGTGATCGTCGCCCCACTCTGCAAGGATTTTGTCTGCCAGTTTTTCGCCCATGCGCAAGCGTGATTTGTAAACTGAGATGTTGTCCATAATAGAGTCTGGACGGGCAAAGTAAACATACTCAAAGATACAAGGCGTGTATTCTTTTTGCTCAACACATTGATGGGTATGCAGCTTGTGATCCAAATCGATAAAAATTGCTTCGCCTGGTTTGACATCACGAATAATGCTAAAGCCTGACCCTGTCAATGCCACAGACTCAGATGCCACCATGTATTCGGTGCCGCCGTTAGGTGCCATGCGCTTACCAAAAATCAGCGGACGAATACCGTTTGGATCACGAAACGCCAATAAGCCGTGACCTGTGACCAAAGCGACCACGCCATAAGCGCCTTCGCAGCGGCTATATACCGCTTTTACCGCTTCAAAAATATCGTCAGCGCTTGGGTTGGTTTTGCCCAAGTTTTGCATCTCATGCGCTAGTACGTTGAGCAGGACCTCAGAGTCAGAGTCGGTATTTAGATGGCGACGATCTTCGATGTACAGCTCTTTTGCCAAACTTTCAGCATTGGTTAAATTACCATTGTGTGCCAAGGTGATGCCATAAGGCGAGTTGACATAAAATGGCTGAGCTTCTGCGCTGCTAGAGGTGCCCGCTGTTGGATAGCGTACGTGGCCGATACCAAATTTGCCGACCAGCTTGATCATATGATGGTTCATAAACACATCACGGACCATGCCGTTTTCTTTACGCAGATAGAGTCGTCCATCTTGCAACGTCACAATACCTGCTGCATCTTGCCCGCGATGCTGTAGCATCGTCAAGCCATCATAAAGAATCTGATTGACTGGCTCATGAGCTGCAACCCCAACGACTCCACACATAGTTTTATCCTATTTTGACCCATACATTAGTACTACAATGACGACGACACTTTAGAGCGGCCTGTTTAGCAGCCAGCATCGCCCTGCCATCTACCTGATGATATCTCTTACTACACTGATGTGTTATTTGTCAAAAACGCCCGCCATCGACTCTAGAATGTCGATTGCCCGTTTATGAGCTGTAATTGCTATCAAATCATTTTTTATCAAGGAAAAATACGAAGATAATGTCATAAAATTTGGTCTAACCAAAATTGGCCGATGGTATCGGGCGCTTAAGACTGATTGACCTGATCCCACGCCATGCCCAGTACGTCTGACACCAAGGCTTTACCCATCGGTGCATAAGGCAATAGCTCTGGCGCGAGGACGGACGTTTGCCACTGCGGCATTTGTACCAGCAGAGGCGCGCTGACACTCAGTACAACCAAGACCATCAGTACGTTTTTTGCCGCACCGAGTACGCCGCCTGCCATTTTATCCAACACACCCAAACGCAGCGTCTGAAGGACGCCGGAGAATACAAAAGCAACCAAGTGCATAATGGCCAAAATAACAATCACCACCAATAAAAACGCCATGGCTATCTGCAAAACAGGGTTTTGCACCACACCCACCAGCTGCGGAGCAATCGAACCTGCCAACCGAGTGGCGGCGATAAGGGCGACAAACCAGCCCAGCAAACCCACTGCTGTCTTAATCAGCCCTACCTGAAAGCCGCGCCACAGTCCAACCAAGACGACGATAGCAATCACGATATCCAAACCACTCATGTCCTATGCCTCATTGGTTTTATCATTTGTATGGTGAGAGAGTGCCGCTGATGACAGGCTTTAGCTTTCCATGGCGTCATAATAGCCGCCGATCGCCTGAATACAAGACTGTACCAGACCAGGCCCACGATAGATAAGCCCAGTATATAGCTGTATCATATCGGCCCCTGCTTCGATTTTTTTGACCGCTTTGGCACCGCTGTCGATACCGCCAACCCCAATCAGTGCCACCTTGCCCTCTAGCTGATCTGAGAACTGCTGCAATATCTGGGTACTGGTATGGCTCACAGGACGACCTGATAGCCCGCCTGCTTGGTCGCCATCTCGCAGATCCTCAACCCCGACTCGGCTCAACGTGGTATTGGTTGCGATTAGACCGTCAATCTCAAAGTCTATTAACTGCTGCGATATATAGTCAACTTGTAATGGCTCTAAATCTGGAGCGACCTTTAGCACCAATGGCACATAAAAGCCATATTCGCCAGCCAACTGACTGTGGCGGTTTTTGATCGTATGCAGCAGCTGCGTCAGTGCTTCGCCACTTTGCAAATCGCGTAAGTTTTTGGTGTTGGGCGAGGAGATATTGACCGTAATATAAGAGGCATGCGGATAGACACGCTCAAGACAGTATACATAGTCATCGGCCGCCTGCTCTACAGGGGTGTCGGCGTTTTTGCCGACATTAATTCCGATATTGCCTTTGTATTTACACCGCTTAACGTTTTCTATCAGATAATCAACGCCCTGATTATTAAACCCCATACGATTGATAATCGCATCGGCTTGTTTGATTCGAAAGAGTCTGGGTTTCTCATTGCCCGCCTGCGCTCGAGGCGTGACGGTCCCGACCTCAATAAAGCCAAAACCTAGCTCCGCCAGCGCATCGATATAATCGCCGTTTTTGTCCAGTCCAGCAGCCAATCCTACAGGATTGGAAAACTGCAACCCCATACAGTCAGTGGGCTGCATCAACTGACCATAGGCCAACCCCAATACACGCGCTCTGTGCGCTTTGTCCAATAAAGACAGTGTCATCTCATGGGCGTGCTCAGGATCCATATTAAACAAAAAAGGGCGAAGTAAGGCATAAGACATAATGGTGGCAGACCCTGCTCGAAAGTTATGGTGAATGAAAAGTGCGAATAAGATCAAGCGCTGCGATTATATCAGCTTAACAGAAATAAGAGCAAAGTTTCATGGGCTAAATTTTTATATTAAGGCACAGGGCGATTGTCTGTGAGTGCAATCCAACCTCTGATGATTCGGTAGAGATGCCAAATAAAAGTAAACAGCATTATTAGCAAGCCAACCCCTGCCAGTAGTACCGAACCGATGGCCATGTTGTTGCTACTATCGGTCAACATACTCACCCCAAATCCACCGAGCGCAAAGGCAATAATAACAATGCCCAAGACAAACCAAACAATACTGTACCAAAAGGTCTTGATTTGCCAATCAAAATGAGTAGCAAGCCATGAGCCATCGGCATCATGACGCTTAGCATAGTTCATCACGATCGGCACAATCCACAACAGACCTGCAGTAAAATAACTGACCACATAGAGCAGATAAGTGATGTGATTGTAAGTGATTAAGGAGCGGCGTTTGTCGCTATTCATAGTATCCTTCGCCTGATTGCTATTGTTATTTGTAGGATAATTGGCCATTGTACGCATCCATATCTGACAGTGACTGATACTTAGTTCATTGTGTCAAACAAAGGGGTTTTCAATGGTGCATCTATCAATAGCCTGCCGTAGATGATTCAGTGGCTAATGACTCTGTAGCATGAGCGCCGTGATTGACGCTCATAGATGACTCACTGAGCGATGGTCGCTTGCACTTGTATTAGCTGACTGGTCAAATCTTGTTGCATCGATAGCTGAGTAAACTGCCAACCTTGCTGCTGCAGCTTGGCAAGTGCGCCACTGACCACCGCTTGACTGGTATGATCAAAGCTGAGCTGTACCGCATCGCCCGCCGCGACGACTTGCGCGTTGGCAATACCTGAGTGATCAAGTAGCGTACTGACGCGACTGGCAGGCGGCATGGCCGCTGCGCCGTCTGAGGCGGCAGATGCAGTGAGCGCCTGACTATCGATATTGCCTGCCTGAGCACGCAGCCAAAAATAATCGGCCACTTGCGCTTGATAGGCGTTTTTACTGTCTGTTGCTGCTTGATGCATACTATAGCCACCATAACCGCCCACAAACACCAATAAAAACACAGACAGTACCGTTAGCGCTAGCTGATCGCGTGATGGCAAGGCATGCCAGCGCGACGATAATGTGTTTCGGTAATGACTAAAACGCTCCAATAAAGCATTGTCCTTTATTGGCTTACTCGGCTCAGCAATGCTGTTGCGGCTCTTGGCACGGCGCTGTAAACGTTTCATTTTCTACCTTTTGCTGATTTTACGATAAGTAAGAAAGACTTAGACTATGAGGCCGCTTGCAAGTCCGCACTCTCTGCGACCGCTACTGTGATCTGACCACTGAACTGCCCTTGCTCAGTGCTATTGACCTGAGCCAGCTTTGCATCGATGCCTTGGGCGACCAAGGTGCTGGTAAACTGGTCAAGACTACCACGATCAGGAGCAATCAAGGTAAAACTCAGCGCAGAGGGCTGCATCACCAAAGCTTGTGCATGCAATGAAGACTGTTTGATCAAGGGTGATAGCCGTGCCAGTGTCGCCATATGAGACGCCTGTGCTTGACTGTCATGGCGCAGTTTTGGTTGCAGCTGTATTTGTAGCTTGTTGCGACTGCTCAGTGGCTCGTTGGCAAACCAAGAGTTATACTGATTTGCAATCTCAGCTTTGGTCGCAGTGGCTGCCTGCTGGTACTGATACCACTGCACGCCATCGGTTGCTATTTGTAGCACTAGCGCTGCCAACGCCACCATCATCGCCATCCGTAAATACGGCGATAGCTGAGAATCAGCGGACTTTACAAAGAAATTTAGCGCATGGCGCTCAGGGCTTTCAAGCGGTACTGGGGAGGCAGATAACGGCGTCAGCAGCAGCTGATGATCAGCGATAAGCTCAGCGGTGTGGGCAAACCAATCAGACCGAGCGTCCAGCTCGTCTTGCTGCTCCATAGCGGCGATAGGCGGCAAAAGGCTCACCTCGCTTAAGTGCGGAAAACGCTCAAAAATCAGCGGTAAATAACTGACCGCCATGCCCTGCCATACAGACTGGCGCAGCAAAGTGGTTTGCTCGTCTTGATAAAGCGTGATTTGCTGACCGGCCTGCTCCGTTGGCGCAGGTAATAACAAAAAATCAGGCAATAGTGCGATGAGGCTCATGCCAGCCAACTGCGCGCTTTGTTGCCATGAGTCGATATCGCTCTGCGCCAAGGCATACAATTGATGACGCTCAGCGTGACTGATCTGGCGAACGGCCAACTGCTCCACAGGAGTCAAGGACATCTCTTCAAACAAATACTGCTTGCCACTATTGCCCAGCTGCTTGAGCTGGGCAGTATTTAGCTCAGTATCTACCTGCAATACATGGCTGGATGGAAAGTACAGGCAGACTGCATTTTTTTCATTGGCTTTATAACTCCCATACCGCTCTTGTAGCTGCTGCCACCCCTCAACGCTTTGCCAGTGTTGAAGGTCTTCATGCCAGACAGCCAGTGGGCTATGCTGCGCCCGTAACCAAACATGTATCACTAAGCGTGTCCTTAATCATTAAAGCATTTATCAAAGGTAGGTGGCGTTATTGTGTAGACAACTACTACTGGGTAACGACCATAATCACGGGCAAAACACACATCACATCAAACAAACTAATAAGGCTGCTTCGGTACAAAGCGATCCGTTTCACGCGCCATGCCAGCCATCACAAAGTCCATCTCAAACACTCGTGCTTCTGCCAAGGCAAACGACTCAGGATACTCCCCTATCAGTAGCCCTGCGATGTGAGCGACGATTGACATATGACACACCACAACCAAGCACTCGGCTTCAATATGACCGAGATCGATCAAGGCTTGATGCGCATCATCTGCTGGCGTAATGTTATCTAGTATGTCAAAGGGCACCGTTGGCGCACAGGCTTGAAACGCGGCCAAGGTTTGCTGCGCTCTATCATAAGGACTCACGATAAACTGATCTGGCTGATAGCGCGTCATCACGAACTCTGCCGTTTGCGCCGCCTGCTCTCTACCCAGATCTGTCAGTTGACGCGCGCTGTCTGGCCGCGTGTCGTTCTCTGCTTGACCATGACGTACCAATATAATTTTCATAATCTTCCTTAATACCGCCTAAGCCTTGCATATCTACTGCGAGTTTTTAACAAGTCGGCTTTTTATTTGGCGTATTATTTGTCTTTATCACTATCCTTGTCAGCGGTTTTGCTGGCTGAGCTTTTCATATGTGCTGTCAGCGCTGCATTGCTATGATCATGCGCCATCACAAACTCGACATCGCTACGAAACCCAGCTTCCATCAGATGCAAAGCCACACCCAAGGCAGCCTTGTCTTCATAAATGACGGCGTATAGGGCATGAGTGATGGGCATATAGATGCCCTCGCGGGTGGCTTTTTCGTGCACTTGCTGGATGGTATTGACCCCTTCCGCGGTCTGACCCAGCTTTTTGACTGCTGCATCGATATTCATACCACGACCAAGCATATTACCGATACGAAAGTTGCGACTGAGCTCTGAGTTACAGGTTGCGTATAAATCACCAACACCTGACAGGCCTAAGAAGGTCAATGGATTGGCCCCCGCCTCAACCCCGAAACGGCTCATCTCAGCCAAAGCGCGAGTCAATATCATGGCCTTGGTGTTTTCGCCGACTTCATAGGCCGCCGCCATACCCATAGCAATCGCATAAATGTTTTTGAGCGCGCCGCCCAGCTCTACGCCTTTGACATCATCACTGGCAAATACCCGAAAAAACGCACTATGCAGCGCGGCTTGCACCGCATGACGCAGCGGCTCAGACTCACTCGCAATCACCGTAGCAGAGGGCATGTTTTTCATGATTTCTATGGCCAGATTGGGCCCTGACATCACGCCAAAATTCACCTCTGGCAACTCTTCTTTGATGATGTCACTCATCAAGGCAAACGTGTCTTTTTCCATACCTTTGGTCAAAGAAACAATAGATTGCCCACTGATAAAAGGCGCGATGTTTTTTAGTGTCTCACGAAAGGCCAAACCAGGCACCGCGATAAAAACAATGTCTTTGTCTTTGACTGCGGCGGCCAAGTCATGACTGTATTTTAAGCGATCATCAAGCTTATGTCCTGGCAAATATTTTTTGTTGGTTTGGGTTTTTGCCATCGCCTTAACAGTGCGCTTATTGCGCACCCAAAGCGTGGTATCACAGCCATTCCTCGCCGCGAGGTTTGCCATGGCAGTACCAAAGCTGCCGCCGCCCAAAAACGCCAAACGTAGCTTGGTCGGATTGCTGATTTTGGCCATGTTTTTTGCAACGGCAGACTCTACCGCACTGGGATTGAGCTTTTTACGGCCCAGACCTGACTTGGTGGCGCGCTCGATGATGCCTGCCAGCAGACTGTTTTGTTTATCAGAGCTTTGCTTATCCGTGTCATTATGCTCGTTATTGGTGTCTTTATTACTGTCGTTAGGGCTAGTCATGTTCTGGTATCCGTGTTGACTGACTTATTTATAAATAGCATTATCGTGATTGAAAACCAAGATGCCGACCGTGTTTATTGTATATTGTGGGCATCTAAACCAAAGCGCCTGTAAACCTTATGACTCAAAACGTATGAGCGGCTCAATGTCAATGGGCTTGCGTGTAGGCTCGTCCTTAGGACTGGTGCCAGTATAAACAAAAGCCGTAATATAATCATCTGCCCCCACGCCAAAGTATGCCTTGACCGCAGGCTCATTACAAAGCAAACCTGTCCGCCATACCGTACTAAAGCCTTGTGCCTTTAGAGCCAGTAGCATATTTTGGACAGCGGCGCCTGCGCTGAGCAGCTGCTCAAAAGGCGGCACTTTTTTGTGTGCTTGCATGTTGGTCACGACCGTTATGATAACAGGTGCACGTAGCGGCATGGTATGAGTTTTTTTGATGGTTTTTTCGGTCAGCACTTCACCTTGTTGTGCAGCCTGTGCCTTTGCGGCGCTCACCAATGCCGCGCCCAACTGACGACGCGCCTCACCTTCGGTGACGATAAACCGCCACGGTTGCAGCGTTTTGTGGTCAGGCGCTGTGGCCGCACAGGCGATTGCTGCTTCTATCTGAGCACGGGTAGGTGCAGGCGTGTCTAGATTGCCCATGCTGCGCCTCGAGCCAATCCAGCCGATCATCGCTTCACTATTGACTGGCATCTCATCCGTGTCGATACTTTGTATAGACGGCTTTTTATTATTTTTATCAGAGGTAGTCATTACCGCTCCTTATTTATTTTGTGGTCACAGACGGGTTGCGTCAAGCTTTGATAATCCTTGAAGCTATTTTTACTCAAAACGACTAAAAACCATTGCATGCGCACACTGATATCATGCCTTTGTGATACCTTTAACACACCCTTGCCCTCAACAGCTATTACTGTACTTAACAGCCATTGCCGCTACGCAGCCTCTTCGGTGCGATGCTCCGTACGCAGGTAGTCTTCTGATTGCATCTCAAGCAAACGCGAACGTGTACGTTCAATCTCAAAAGCCAGCTTTTCTCCCTGATAGAGCTCAAGAATAGATTGCTCGGCACGCACCAGTAGCTTGACACGGCGATCATAAAACTCATCAACCAAATAAATAAAGCGCCGCGTTGGATCACGTAAATCATCGTCTAAGGCTGGCACCACATCGACCAACACCGTACTAAACTGTTTGGCGATTTCGATAAAATCTGCAGCAGAGCGCGGCTCCATACACAAGTGTCTAAAGTCACAAAACAAAATATCTTCGGTACGGGCGTTGACCTTAATCGAGCGGCCATTGATGACGATGGGCTCTTTGCTGATTTTTTGGTTGTTAGACAGGCTGGCAAAACGGTTGGCCAGCCAGTGATGATTGGCCTTGGTCAATGGCGACTCATACAGCTCAGCTTGCTGCAGTACCCGCAAACGATAGTCGATGCCTGAGTCGATATTCATCACCGTAGTATGCTGCTCGACCTCAGCGATCGCAGGCAAAAACCGGTCACGGTGCAGGCCATCTTTATACAGACCTGCTGGCTCGATATTGGAGGTGGCGACCAACGTCACACCACGATTAAACAGCATAGTAAACAAATCGCCTAAGATCATGGCATCAGAGACGTTGGAGACAAAAAACTCATCAAAACAAATCACCACCGCTTCTTTGTAAATAATATCAGCGACTTTTTCGAGTGGATCACTTTGACCTTGGAGCGCGTTAAGCTCTTGGTGCACGCGCTGCATGAAATGATGAAAGTGCTGCCGCATCTTACGCTCGATGGTCAACGAGTCATAAAACATGTCCATCATCCACGTCTTACCGCGGCCTACCCCGCCCCACATATACAGACCCTTTGGGGCAGCAGGCTTGGATTTTAAAAAGCTAAAAAAGCGCTTTTTTTGTGGCACGCTGTCATTGAGCTGGTGATACAGCTCATCGAGGTAGCTCATGGCCTGATATTGCTGTTCATCTCGCGTAAATTCACCTGTGCTGATGGCTTGCTCGTAGCGTTGCAACGGGGATAAACTCATAATGCGACTCATTGTTTAATAAAAATTATTTAATAAAATCAAATGGTTGTATTTTTACGATTGTATATAGCTGAGGCGGTGCTCATAGCAATCGATCCTAGCTATCGTCCAGAAAAACTATCGTCCAGAAAAACTGTGGTGCTCAAGCAGTTTTTTTAATTCAGACAAACGCCCATGAAAAAAGTGCCCCGCCCCATCGACCACACTGACGGCGATACCCAGACGATCCGCAAATGCTTGCATATTAGCAGGGTCAATCACCTCATCAGCATTCCCATAAATCTCAAAGGTCTTATCAGCAGGTAAGTCGATATCACTGCTGTCGTTTTTTTCTACCGATGGCGCGATAAGCGCGATATTTATAAGCTCAAAATCGCTCACGTCCCAGATATGTGAGGCCTCAAGCACTTGTTCGGCGACGCGCGCGGTGACATACCCGCCAAAGGAAAAACCGCCCAACCACAGCTTGCGCGCGCCGGTTTGCTCAGCGATCCATTGTAGCACGGTCATCGCATCGACGACTTCGCCATCGGCATAATCATGCTCGCCTGTGGACTGACCGACACCGCGAAAATTAAACCGCACCACATGCATGCCACTATCGCGAGCAAAGCGGTACATGGTCGTGACCACTTTATTATTCATCGTCCCATCAAACAAAGGATTGGGGTGACAAAGCAGCGCCACCGTATCGGTATTGGGATCGTTAGGGTTGTCTTGTTGCCAGAGCGCATCGACCTCGAGCACGCCAGCAGGAGCAGGAATCAGGTGCATATTATTACTTACTTAATTAAGAATGAATGTCTCAATTATCCTAGATATGGTTTATATTTCAAGTGATTTGCTGTACAGACGCCCTAGGGCGTGTCCTCAATTCAATCAATAGCCATCTAAATGGGCTAAATCTGGCCAAACGGTGTCAAATAGCTGACTAATA
>NZ_JAPEHS010000069.1:0-13823 GCF_028823565.1 Psychrobacter sp. A3 | reverse complement strand
GGCGATTTTAATGCCCGTGGTCGCTAGTATGGGCGGTATCGCTGGCTCGCAAACATTAACAGTCGTCATTCGTGGTATAGCGATGGGTCAAATTGGTGGCTCCAACCGCCTATGGCTACTGAACAAAGAGCTGTGGGTCGGCGCGATAAACGGTATGACATGGGCAATAATCATGGCGTTTATCGCCCAATTGTGGTTTCATGATATCAAGATCAGTGCGGTCGTTGGCTTGGCAATCGCCATCAATATGACTGCAGCCAATGTCTCAGGCATTAGCATTCCTTTACTCCTAAAACGCATGAATATCGACCCTGCTCTATCAGCGTCGGTGATTTTGACCACCGTCACTGATATTGTCGGTTTTATGTCCTTTTTGGGCCTAGCAAGTGTGCTGATACTGTGAGTGAGCACCAAAGCAGTCATGTAGCAGTCATTGACTTTTTTGTTTTTACAAAGCCAATCGGAGTCGCCTGAATCAGGCATTTTTTTGAATTTAATTTACAACCTATCCAATCGTTGAGTGAGTGCGTTATGCAAGCTGTACAAGTAAAAGTGTTAAACCCGAAAATCGTTGAAGACAAGGCATTTTCTTTGCCGACACGTGCAACCGATGGTAGTGCTGGTATTGATTTGCGCGCCTGTATCGATGCGCCTTTGACCATCAAAGCAGGGGAAACACATCTTGTCGGTACAGGTCTGGCTGTGTATATTGAGGACCCTAATTATGCTGGGATGATTCTGCCGCGCTCAGGGCTGGGCCATAAGCACGGTATTGTTTTAGGGAATTTGGTGGGCTTGATCGATGCCGACTACCAAGGCGAGCTGATGGTCAGTATTTGGAATCGTAGCGCTGCGGATTTTGTATTAAACCCAGCAGAGCGCATGGCGCAGTATATTGTCGTCCCTGTCGCTCGCCCTGAATTTACCGTGGTGTCAGAGTTTAGTGATGCCAGTGCGCGCGGCGCAGGCGGTTTTGGTCATTCAGGTCGCCAGTAGACCGACTTGCTTTTTTTGACTATTTAATAACTGTCGCTTGAATGGAAGACAGGCTCTAAAAAACCTCTACTATTTTAACCATCACGCCATAAGGAGAGTAAGCGATGCCATCTTTTGCTGCGCAGCAATCCTTATTTCGTGCTTATGATATTCGCGGGCCGCGGCAGCATTTTACCACCGATTTTATTCAGGCATTGGGGCACGCTTTTGCCAATCTATATCAAACTGCCGAATACCGAGACACCACCCACAAGCAAAGCATCGTCGTCATCGGCTACGATGTGCGCTGCAGCAGTGATGACATCGCACATACCTTAGCGACTATCTTGGCACAGCATGGCCTGCATGTCATTCAGCTCGGTTTGGTGACCACACCGATGATGGCATATTGGGCGGCGCAATATCAGGGACATGGCATCATGGTGACCGCCAGTCACTCGGCCAAAGACATCTTAGGCGTAAAATGGCTGGTAAACCATCACTCCCCTAGCTGTGCTGAGATTCAAGCGCTCTATCAGCAGCTGGCGCCTCCTGATACGCCGCTTGCTTTGACTGCAGCGATAGGTTCTCTGGGGCATCTGCCAACGGAGCAAGTGAGTTACGGCTATATCGACGCCATTTATCATGTTTTTAGCCAGCTATATCCTCTATACCCTATAAGTGGTGAGCAGACCTGCGATAAAGCATCACCCCATCACGGACAATACAGCGCAGCCCAGCGGCCATGCAGCGACTGGCGCTATGCTGCGCCCAAGCTTGAGCTGACGGTAGTGATCGACTGTATGCACGGGGCAACCAGTCACATCGCTCAGCCTTTATTTCAGCGTTTTTGTCAGAGCGTTGTCATGCTTAACGATACAGCAGACGGTCATTTTCCTTTGGGTAACCCCGACCCTACAGAGCCAAGTCGGCTCAAGCAGTTACAGCAAGCGGTCACCACGCACAAAGCCGATATCGGACTGGCGTTCGATGGCGATGGCGATAGGCTGATGGTCGTCGATGAAAATGGCAAGACGGTGATGCCAGATCATCTGTTGTATCTACTGGCAAAATCCGCGCTCTGCGATAGCGCGCCTAACCCAGCTTCAACCACGGTGCCTCAAGTACTGTTTGATGTTAAGTGCTCCCACCATCTGCCTGCATTGCTGGCCGAGCTGGGCGCTGAGCCTATCGTGAGCAGGACGGGGAGCAGTCTGATGCGCCAGCAGATGCAGCATACCGATAGCCGCATTGTCTTTGCAGGCGAGCTATCGGGGCATTTTATTTTTAATGACAAGCGTTTTATCGCTTATGATGATGCCATGTACGCGGCATTACGGCTATTGCATGGATTGGCCGCTCAGCCGGACGATGCTACCAAAACCTCCTTAGCAGCTATCACCCAAAGTCTGCCTACGCTGGTCAGTACCGCCGATCATTATCTGCCAGTACCGTATGCCCTCACGCGCGAGCGCTCTATCGTGACGCAGCTACAGGTTTTTTGTCAGTATATACAGCAGCTCATGGATGCAGCCCGCGAGCAGTCCAATATAGCAGAGTCTCAAGAAGATTGCTTGGTCAATCCTACCTGCAGCTACGCAGCTGTTAATGAACGCTCGTCTTGTGATTGTATAGCGCAACAGCCCGCTATCACCTTAGCGCAGGCGCGGCAGTTATTGCCTATCGGCACGAGACTGAGCTGTATCGACGGTGTGCGCTTGGATTTTACGCATGGTTTTGGCGTATTGCGGCAGTCCAATACCAGTCATCACCTGACCGCGCGCTTTGCAGGTGATAGTCTTGACGATTTAAAAGAAGTACAAAACAGATTTGCCGCTTTATGCCGACCCTTCGATCAAAGACTGGCAGAGCAAATCATCGCGATTGCTGCTGAATAACTTATCACCCCCACTTTTTTGGCTTATATTTTTACCCTGTACCTTTACCGTAGGAGTTTGTAATGACGCTTAATCTAGACGATGCCAAAATCACCGCTGAAGTATTGACCACTGCCCTGCCTTATATTCAGCGCTTTGTCGATAAGATCATCGTGGTCAAATACGGCGGTAACGCCATGACTGACCCTGCGCTTGAGAGCTCATTTGCCCGTGATATAGTCTTACTCAAAACCGTTGGCATGCATCCTGTCGTCGTTCATGGCGGCGGCCCGCAGGTGGACAACCTGCTAAAAGAGTTGGGGCGGCAGTCTGATCGCATCGATGGCATGCGTGTCACTGACAAAAGCACCATGGATGTCGTCGAGATGGTGCTAGGCGGCAGCGTCAACAAATCTATCGTCAGTCTCATCAACAAACACGGCGGCCGCGCTATCGGCCTAACTGGTAAAGATGCCAACTTAATTCAAGCAAAAAAACTGATGATGGACAAAATAGATACCGATGGCGTCGCTGTACCTGTGGATTTGGGGTTCGTCGGTGATGTGGTGAGTGTCAATAAAGACGTAATCAATATGCTCATCTCCTCTGATTTTATTCCAGTCATCGCCCCACTTGGGGTGGATAGCGAAGGGTATACTTATAATATCAATGCCGACTTGGTGGCCGGTAAAGTGGCTGAGTTTTTGCAAGCAGAGAAGCTGATGCTATTGACCAACATCAAAGGGGTATTGGGCCGTGACGGTGAAGTGGTGACTGGACTAACACCTAAGAAAGTTGATGGCTTGATTGAAGATGGTACGATCTCAGGCGGTATGATTCCCAAGATTCAATGTGCACTTGATGCGGTGCGTGGCGGTGTCAAAAGTGCGGTTATCGTCGATGGCCGTGTGCCTCATGCGACCTTACTGGAGATTTTTACCAACGAAGGCGTCGGTACCTTAATCAGTCGTGACCTTGATGCGGCCATGCTTTAGCTTCTTGAGGAGTCAATCATGCCGCTGTGGCTGTGGTGCCTACTGTTTGTTTTAGAGAGCCTATATTGCTGGTGGATTATTGGCTATGGCGGTGCGCGCTGGATAGAGGGCTGGAAGTCGTTCTTTATGATTGAGTGGTTTGCGCTTGATTGGACAGCAGAGCAAATTCGTCTTTACGTGCTCATTATTTGGTGCTTCAGTGCGATTTGGTTTGTCGTAGGTGTTATAAAGCCCGAGCTTAGACTCTAAGCTTGGGCTTTTTAACTGTTTATCAATTTTATGACCCATCAACATTCATTCAAACAAGATGAATTTAATAAGCACAGAACTCAACAGAACTATGGTAACTATTGCCATAAACCTTCATATAGTGATTGCCTTTGCTCTCAGTAATATAAGACGTTTCATTATCATAGCGGTCACCGTCCAATCGACCACTTGGCCCTGAGACATAAGCCACATTGATGCGATCATCGCCGACATTACGAATTACTAAATTCTGGTCTGCTGCAAGCCATAAACGAAACACTTTTCCATCTTTGATATTGCCTGTAAAGTTACCGCAATAGCTGTCTTTTGCAAAGGTTACTTTAGTTGATGAGTCTGCCGCCTGTACGCTTGTGGCCATTATAGGTGTTGCTGCAAGCGTAGCCATCAGTAATAATTTTTTCATCATTCTATCCTCGAACATTAGGGTCTATTGAATATTCAGATATCATGCTGGTAGCACGTCTGAATATTCAATAGACCCTATAAATTAGTAAACTTAATTCTACCTATGAGAGCATAGTTTATTATTTGTCAAAGTGACAGCTTTTTTATAAAAACTATTTATAAATAACCGCCTCAAACTCCGCTTCATTAAAGCCGCACAACAATATTGGCTGACCTTGATTTTTATCGTCAATCTGACCTTCCACAATCGGACGCTTAATCATACTGGTGTTTTCTACCAGCAAATCTATCGCTTTATCTATACTGTCATCAGCTGCTTGCTTTTGCTCATCGGTCAGCTTACGCCATGTGGTACCACGCTTGTTTAGCACTTTATCGATACCTAGCGAATCTACCCAACGCTCTACGCTCTCTTTATCAATACCCTGCTTTTTATAATCATGAAACTCATAGCTGACACCCAACTCATCAAGCTTAGTAAACGCTTTTTTCATGGTGCTACAAGATTTGATGCCATAAACAGTGATGCTCATAAAAACTCCCAATCTATAATCATTAGTCGCTGTATTATACCGAAGCCGGTTAATTTTTGGTTTGTTAAACAAAAACCCTCTGTCGCTGCTATGATGCCTTCCCCCAACTTGCCAACCTGTCGTCGTGACAGCGCGCAAACGCGTCATCATACCATCGCAATTTTTGCCAAATTACGCTATGCTATGGCATTATTTTGTTTTACCCAATTTATCTGTAATCATCAATTTCGAGCCGACTATGAGCAACGCCGTGACAGCAGAAACTGCTAATACCAATCAGACCAACAATACTTCTATAGACCCTACCCAATACCAACCGCAGCTGATCGAAGCGGCACAACAAAAAAAATGGGCAACGGACAAACGCTATGAAGTGAGCAATGCGCCAAGCGACAAGCCAAGTCGCTATATGCTGTCGATGTTTCCGTACCCAAGTGGCAAGCTGCACATGGGACACGTGCGTAACTATACCATCTCTGATGTACTCAGCCGTTATTATCGCCTCAAAGGCTTTGATGTCATGCAGCCAATGGGCTGGGATGGCTTTGGCTTGCCAGCAGAAAACGCCGCCATCGCCAACCAAACGCCGCCTGCTGCTTGGACATTTGCCAACATCGACAACATGCGCGCTCAGCTAAAATTGCTCGGTCTCTCTATCGACTGGTCACGTGAGTTTGCCACTTGTAGCCCTGAGTATTATCAGTGGGAGCAGTGGTTGTTTTTGCAGCTCTACAAAAAAGGCTTGGTCTACAAAAAGCTCTCTACCGTCAACTGGGATCCGGTCGACAACACCGTTCTTGCCAACGAGCAAGTCATCGATGGCAAAGGCTGGCGTAGTGGCGCGCCCGTTGAGAAGCGCGACATCCCGATGTATTACTTTAATATCACTGATTATGCCGATGAGCTGCTCGATGATTTAGACCAGCTAGAGGGTCATTGGCCATCTGAAGTTCTGACCATGCAGCGCAACTGGATCGGCCGTAGCGCGGGTATGGAAGTACACTTCCCTTATGAGCTCGCCGGCGAGCGCAACACCTTAGAAGTGTTTACCACTCGCCCTGATACCTTGATGGGCGTCACTTATGTCGCCGTTGCCGCTGAGCATCCGTTAGCGCAGTACGCCTCTGAGCATAATGACGCCATCGCTCAGTTTTGTGCACTGTGCAAAAAAGGCTCGGTCGCCGAAGCGGATCTGGCCAAAGCCGAAAAAATCGGTATGGATACAGGCCTGACCGTGACCCATCCTCTCACTGGTGAAGAAGTCCCTGTGTGGGTCGCCAACTATGTCTTGATGAGCTATGGCTCAGGCGCAGTGATGGCGGTACCAGCGCACGATGAGCGCGATTATGAGTTTGCAACCAAATACAGCCTACCTATCAAGCAAGTCATCCAGTCGCCTGCAGACTTTGAAGCATCCGTCCTTGCTGCGGCTCAAGCGGACGGCTCTGAGCCAAATCTTGCTTATACTGAGCGCAATATCTTGGTGAACTCAGGCGAATTTGACGGCTTGGATTTTGATCAAGCGTTTGAGGCAATGCTTGCCAAACTTGAGCCCCAACAGCTTGCGAAGAAAAAAATCCAGTATCGTCTGCGTGATTGGGGCGTCTCACGTCAGCGCTATTGGGGCTGCCCTATCCCAATGATCAACTGTGAGCACTGCGGCGCGGTGCCTGTCGAAGAGCAAGACCTACCTGTCGTACTGCCAACGGATGTCGTCCCTGATGGCCGCGGCAACCCGCTCAAAAGCATGCCAGAGTTTGTCAATACCACTTGTCCAAAGTGCGGCAACCCAGCTGAGCGCGAGACCGATACCTTTGACACCTTTGTTGAGTCGAGCTGGTACTACGCACGCTTTGCCAGTCCAAACGACACGCAAAATATGGTCAATAAATCTGCCGCCAATAAATGGCTGCCTGTCGATCAATACATCGGCGGTGTCGAGCACGCGGTCATGCATCTACTTTATGCGCGTTTCTTCCACAAATTGATGCGCGACGAAAACTTGGTATCAGGCAATGAGCCATTTGCCAACTTGATGACGCAAGGCATGGTGCTCGCGGGCACTTTTTACCGCCGCAACGCTGATGGCAGCACCACTTACTACTTCGCCGAAGATGTCGATATCGACTACAACGAGCGCGGTCAGCCAGTTAAAGCGATTTTAAAATCTGATGGACAGCCTGTCACCATCGGCAAAATAGAAAAAATGTCCAAATCAAAAAACAACGGTGTCGATCCACAAATCACCATTGATAAATATGGCGCGGATACCGTACGTTTGTACACGCTATTTACCGCCCCTGCCGATCAGACGCTTGAGTGGTCAGATGACGCGCTAAAAGGCCCCTATAACTTCGTTAAAAAAGTATGGCGCATCGCAACCGACCATATGCAAGCCCTAGCAGTTGCAAGCCTAAGCCCTGATGCATTGAATAAAGCCACGCTCAATAACGAAGTATTAGACACAGAGCATCTTAGCAAAGCGGCGAAAAACTTACGCCGTAAGACTCATGAAACCGTCGCCAAGATTGACAGTGACCTAGGCGAGCGCTTGGCGCTAAACACGCCCGTCTCAAGCCTTATGGAGCTTGCCAATGAGCTGACTGGCTTTAAAGCCAGCAGTGAGCAAGACCTGCGAGTACAGCACGAAGCATTGATTGATTTATTAATCATGCTATCTGCCTACGCACCGCACGTCGGCGAGCACTTGCTTGAGCAGCTGGGTGTCGATACGGTCAACTTAAGCTACCCTGCTGTCGACGAGCGCGCTCTGGTACAAGATACCATCACCATGGTGGTGCAGGTCAATGGTAAGATGCGCGGCAAAATGGATGTCGCCCCCAACAGCGACCCTGAGCAGCTAAAAGCGCAAGCACGCACACTTGAGGGTGTGGCCAAGTTTTTGACAGGGGACATCAAAAAAGAGATCGTCGTACCCAATAAGCTGGTCAATATTGTGGTTGCAGGCTAGTACATCGTCTTTAGCTAGGCGCTACCCGCTAGCGCTGTTCTGCGATGCGTCTTTATTACGTTAGGGCGTGCTCTCACCTCTATTCGATAGCGGCCTTTACTGCTTCACTAGGCCAAAGACGAGGATTTGAGGGCACCTCCCAAGCTTTTTATCATTAAAGGATAGTGATTATGTCGTATAAGCACCGAGCAGTACCGTCACAATCATCGACCAGCGGACAAAAACTTGCAACAGCGTTACTGGCTGCTTTGCCGATGATGACCGTGCTCGGTGCCACCACCGCACTGAGTGGCTGCGGCTTTCAGCTGCGCGGTTATGAAACACCAATGCTGCTCGATGTGGCCAAAACAGCGGTCATTATCGAAGATGATCGCACGTCGTTTCCGCTCAAGCTGCCATTGACTCAGCGCCTAAAAACCCTAGGCGCGGAAGTCATGAGCAATATGACCTTAGATGATGTGGCACGTAACAATCGACAAGCACATGCAGAGCCTATCGCCGTCATCGATATCAGCAATGTGCGATTTAAGCGTTATGAGCTGGTTGGGGTTTTGACAGAAATCCGTTTGGTGCTCTCAGCCGATGTCAGCTATCAGACCTTTGAAAATGGCAAACCTGTGATACTCAAAAACGCCATCCAAGTCGATCGCAGCTATCAGTACAACGAAGCCTCAGTCAGCACTGACGATCAGCAAGGTGATCAGATTCGTGACTGGCTCTATGAACGCTTGGCACGCCGTATCACGGATCAATACGTCGCTATCTCCTTACCCAAAGTGCCACCTGCTGGTAAGCAGACAGTACCCATGATAAACAGCGCCACTGCACCCACCGTGATGGTGCCAAACACCCAGTAATTTTATAAGTCTGTAGGAATGCTTCGTCATTTTTCATGATCATGTAACGCCGCTCTTTTCTTCTTTTTTTAACCTGTGTATCCTCAGCCTATGCAAGATACTTTTATCCAAGCCTATCCAAAACTACTACAACCCGCGGCGGCAGTAGCTGGCTTGTGGCTGGCACACGGTGATGAGCCGTTACTCAGTCAATGGCTTATCGATGCCATGCGTCCGCACTGGCGCGCGCAAAACTATGCCATCAAACGTATCGAGCTGGTGTCCGTCAAAAGCTGGCAAGATGTGCTATCCGAGCTTGGCAGTCAGTCGTTGTTTGACGATGCCAGTGCGCTAATTGTGACAGGCAATCACAAACCTGATAAAGCCGTCATTGCCGCGCTCGAACGTTTTGCTATCGAGGCACAAGCAGGCACGCACAGTCACAGCCTGCTATGGCTCACGCCTAAGCAAGACAAGCGCAGCCAGAGCAGCAAATGGTTTGCGCTATTTGCTCAGTACGGTCATGTGATTGATTGCAACTTGTACAATGAGCAGCAGCGTCAGCAGTTATTACAGATACAGGCCCAGCAGTTTGGCCTCACGCTGTCACAAGAAGCGTGGCAGCTGCTGATGTCGCATACCGAGCACCATCTGCTAAGCGCCTATCAAACCTTATGGCGACTCTCTTATCTGTTTGCGCCGCAGCTCGCACCTGCGGCGACTCCTCATGAACAATCAGCCCATCACTCTACCAGCTCAACTGACGGCAGGACTCATACCGACAACGTCGCATTAGATATTGATGATCTACAAGCCGCGCTGGTCAGTGATGCTCAGTTTAGTGTCTTTGATTTATCCGATGCCATGCTGGCTGGCAACAGCGCGCAGGTAGTCAAAATCATCACGCAGCTCAAGGCCACCGATGAGCCGACAACGTTGGTACTGTGGGCAATCAGTAAAGACATGCGCCAGATTATGCAGCTGCTAGATGGAAAAGACCCGCAGGCGCTCGGCATTTGGCGCAGCAAACAAGGCTTATATCAGCAGGCGTGTCGTCGCCAGTCAAAGGCGCAGACCGCGCAGTGGCCGGCGCTGCTTTATCGCTGCGACCAAGCTATTAAAGGACTTATCCGTCAGCCTGCGTGGGAGCTGTTGTTACAAGCAGCGCTTGAGCTGTCCGGCAAACGCTTGTTTATCACTTGATACACCTCTCGTTTGACCGCCATCTCTAATTTACCTCTATAAACGACTTACTTGTATAAAAGACGACCAAATCCGCCACAGCCGAGTGGCAGATTTTGGTTCTCTCGATCCTCCTTAACCTTTCTTAAACTAATTGCCATTCCTTTTTGACAAGCAACCCTTTACTATAACTGCATTTGATTCAAGGTTACGGGGCAAGTGTGATGCAAAAGGTAAGTAAAAAAACGGCAATAAAATGGGGGGTTGCCGCAATCGTTGTGCTGTTACTTGGGATTTTTGCGTATCAACAGTTAAAACCAAAAGCCGCTGAACCCAATTATCTGACCGCTAAAGCCGAAATCGGCGATATTGAAAACAATGTCATGGCATCAGGCAAGGTCAAAGCGCTAAATACGGTTGAGGTTGGCGCGCAGGTTTCTGGTGAAGTCAAAAAGCTGTATGTCGATATTGGCGACCAAGTCCAGCAAGGTGATTTGATTGCTCAAATTGACCAAGTCACGCAACGAAATGCCTTAGATAATCAACAAGCCACACTAGAGCAAAGCGCAGCAGCATTACAAAGCGCTCAGGCAGATGTATTAAGTAAACGTGCCAACTTAAAAAGCGCTTATGCCGATTTGGCCAGTCGTCAATCTGAGCTTAAACAGGCACAATCTGACTTTGCCCGCTTAAAATCCTTAGTAGAAATTGACGCCATCAGTCAGCAAGAATACGACACCCAAGCCACAGCGGTTCAAACGGCTAAAGCGGCAGTAGACAATGCACGCGCGGCGATTGACACTGCCAAGGCCGCTATCGTGACTGCCAATGCCGATATCAGTAGCCAAAAAGCCGAGCTTAGAAAATCACAAACCAACGTCAATACTGCTCAGCAAGATTTGGGCTATACCACCATCCGCGCGCCCATGTCAGGTACAGTTGTCTCTATCACCACTGAGCAAGGCAGCACCGTTAATGCGAATCAAACCGCACCGACCATCGTTACCTTAGCCGACTTATCCACCGTGCGTATTAACGCGCAAATCTCCGAAGCAGATGTGATTAATGTACAAGCAGGCATGCCAGTGTACTTTAACATCATTGGTAATCCTGAGCAGAAATTTGATGCCACGCTCAAAGCTATTGAGCCTGCTCCTGAACAAATCAGTGAGACCAGCTCGACCGACACCGCTATCTACTACATCGGTTATTTAGAAGTGCCCAACCCTGAGCGCCGCTTTCGTATTGATATGACTGCACAGGTGTACGTGGTCATTGACCAAGCCAAAGATGCCCTATTGATACCCTCTACCGCCCTTAAAAACAGCAAGACCGATACTAGCGGTAAGACAACTGCGATCGTACGCGTACTACAAGCAGACGGCACGGTTAAAGAACAGCCTGTTACGGTTGGGATTAATAACCGCGTCAATGCGCAAATTCTTAGCGGCTTAAAAGCAGGTGACGATGTCATTTTAAGCGAAGACAATAGTAGCAGTAAAGGCAAACAATCTGGCGGTGGTCGCCCACCATTCTAATGGCAACACAGGTCAACAATGAAGACGTACTAAAAAGAGATGATAAAGGTAGATGCTGGTTATGAATACCCAAAAAATGCACGCTGAAACGGCTGATGCGCCACCATTAATGCAGCTGACAGGCGTCATTAGGGAGTTTCGCGCAGGCGAACAGATAATTCGGGTACTGCATGATATTGACTTGACTATCTATCAAGGTGAGATGGTCGCCATCATCGGGCAATCAGGCTCAGGCAAGTCAACCTTGATGAATATCTTGGGCTGCTTGGATAAAGCCAGCGCAGGCGACTATAAGATTTATGGCAAGTCAGTCAACCAGCTTGAGGCCGATGAGCTGGCGACCCTACGCCGTGAACACTTTGGCTTTATTTTTCAGCGCTATCATTTGCTTGGCGACATTAACGCACGCGACAATGTTGCCGTGCCTGCCGTCTATGCAGGTATGGACAAAGAGGCACGTAGCGAACGCGCCGCACACCTGCTCGGTGATTTGGGTCTGGCAGACAAGGTTGGCAACCGTCCCAGTCAGCTATCAGGCGGTCAGCAGCAGCGCGTCTCTATTGCACGCGCCTTGATGAATGGGGGCGAAATTATCCTTGCCGATGAGCCGACAGGTGCGCTCGATAGTCAATCGGGCAAAGACGTGATGCAAATCTTGCAGTCGTTAAACGAGCAAGGGCACACCATCATTATGGTGACGCACGACCCCAACATCGCCGCGCAAGCTGAGCGTGTCATCGAGATTAAAGACGGCTATATTATTGATGACTATCACAATGACCATTATGAGCATAGCACACAGCAGCCTGAGGCCATCTTAGAACAGCACAAAAAAAGCCGCATCGGTAGCTTTATTGACCGCCTGCTTGAGGCCTTTAAAATGTCGCTGCTGGCCATGCGCGCGCACAAAATGCGCACGTTGCTGACCATGCTGGGCATTATTATTGGTATTGCTTCAGTCGTCTCAGTCGTGGGCTTGGGTAAAGGCTCACAGCAGCAAATTTTGACCAATATCAGCTCGCTTGGCACCAATACCATCACTGTCATCGATGGCTATCCATGGGGGGATCCAAGGCGCAGTTACAACGATGACAACTTAACCCCTGATGACGCCAATGCCGTTGCCGCACAGCCTTATGTGGTCAGCGTCAGTCCTCAGTTAGATGGCAGCGCTACCGTTCGCTATCGCAATATCCAAGAATCAGCGACCGTCAGTGGTGTGGGTAAAGACTATTTGGATGTGACGGGCGAAACGCTGGCACAAGGACAAGCCTTTGATGAACAAAGTATTTTGCGGCGTACACAAGACGTCATCTTAGATGACAATGCCAAAAATACTTTTTTCGCGGATAATGACAACCCTATTGGTGAAGTTCTACTAATTGGCACAGTACCAGGGCGCGTGATAGGTGTCCTTGAACCCAAAGACAGTGGCTTTGGCCCAAGCTCTGATTCTCCAACCATCTACATGCCCTACACGACTGTCATGTCGCGTATTGAAGGCAGTGCCTATATTGAGAATTTCGTGGCCTTGGTGGATGAAAGCATCTCATCGTCAGCGGCAGAGTCAGCTATCTCGCAGCTGATTGAAGAGCGGCACGGCGCAGACGATTTTCGTACCCGCAATTCTGACTCTATTCGCCAGACTATTGAGTCCACGACCTCGACCATGACGCTATTAATTTCTTCGATTGCGATCATTTCATTGATTGTTGGTGGTATCGGCGTCATGAACATCATGCTGGTATCTGTCACCGAGCGCACCAATGAGATTGGGGTGCGTATGGCTGTCGGCGCGCGTCAAAGCGACATTATGCAGCAGTTTTTGATTGAGGCCATTTTGGTGTGCGTATTGGGGGGCTTGCTGGGTATCGGACTGGCCTTTGTTATTGGTGAGGTGATTAATCGTGTGGGCGGTGACAGCTTTCAGGTTATCTACTCACCGACCTCTATTATCGCAGCTTTTGTTTGCTCGACCCTGATTGGTGTGGTTTTTGGATTTTTACCTGCACGCAACGCCGCCAAGCTCGACCCTGTCGATGCCTTGTCGCGCGATTAAAGCAACATGGGACATAAATATGTTCAAAATCACGGTAAACCAAGAAAAAAGGCAGTTTTCTTAAATTAAGGGTTGCATTACTCAAAATTATCTATATACTATGCTCTCACGTTTAGGGATACAGAACTTCTTAAACGAGAGAGAAAAGTTAGGGCCGATAGCTCAGTTGGTAGAGCAGTTGA
>NZ_JAPEHS010000068.1:0-13718 GCF_028823565.1 Psychrobacter sp. A3 | reverse complement strand
ACGCCTGCATCACCTTTTGTTTGGCTTGCTGCCAGTAGTCAAACTGCTGACAAGTTGACTCAAGATCGCCTTGCCATGCTGGTATCTTGCCGGACATAGATTTGACACGGTTTTGGTTAGGATAGGGCAGATCTTGCGCTGCTTGGGCAGCTTCATGAGCCGCGATACGGTCATTACAGACCAAAGCAATATCGCAGCCTGCATTGATGGCCGCTGTTACTCGTGCACTGACATCGCCTGCCGCCTGCGCACCTGCCATCGACAAGTCATCTGAAAACAGCACGCCATCAAATTTTAACTGCTCACGGATAATGTCTTGTAGCCACATCTTTGAAAACCCTGCAGGTTTATTATCCACTTGCGAAAAAATCACATGGGCGGGCATCAGCGCATCGAGCCATGGCAGAGTTTGGGCAAAAGGCTGCATGTCACTATTGATGATCTCATCCAAGCTGCGATTATCAATCGCTTCTGCCACGTGTGAGTCAGGTGCGATGGCACCGTGCCCAGGGAAATGTTTGCCTGTGGTCGCCATGCCAGCCGCTTTCATGCCGCGCATAAACTGAGAAGCCAAGGCAATGATGGCTTGCGTCTCTTGATGAAAACTGCGATCGCCGATGACTTGGCTGATACCGCCTCTATCAAGCACAGGCGCAAAGCTCAAATCAATCCCCACGGCCAGCACCTCTGCCGCCATCAGATAACCGCAGTCATAAGCGAGGCTCAGCGCCTGCGCCGGATCTTGCTCAAACCGCTCACCCAGCTTGCCCATCGCTGGCAAAGGGCTAAAGCCGTTACGTAGTCGTGCCACGCGCCCACCTTCTTGATCGACGCCGATCAAGATATCAGGATTGTGGTAGCGTATGTCATCACACAGCTGGCGCACTTGCGCGGCGTCAGCGACGTTGCGGGCAAACAAAATAACACCACCGACTTGTGCTTGTTTGATTAAGCTGACATCTTCAGCGGTCAGAGCAGTACTATCGATATCAATCATTAAAACGCCATACATTGCGTTATCCTTTTTGGTTATTACTTGATAAGTGGTTATCTTAAAATGCGACTGTTACTGTTATTTAATAAAATTGACAATAAGGAGTACTAAGGTGGGTGACGGTGTTTGTGAAGACTGTGCCGTTTAAGTCCCATCGTTTAAGTCTCATCGTTTAAGTCTCATCGTTTAAGTCTCATCGTTTAAGTTCCTTAGGCTCGCGACAGACACGCCTTAGTATATTGTGTAGATGGCCTTATTATGACAGTTATTAGGCACGGCGTATAATGTGCCAGATAAATGGCTTTAAATTGATGGGCTTATGGGGTTTAATGAGTGATCTCGTCGATGTACAAAAAGCGCTAGTAGCGCAAAGACGGACTGCGATAAATATGACAGAAAGTTTGGTACAGAGCGGCGTAGCGTGTAAGATTGTTTATACAGTTTAAGACAGTTTTATCTAGATGCTCGTGATAATATTGATTGATTTTTCACGATATTTTAATGCTATCTGGTCAGTTCTGTATAGAATGCCGTATAGGTAGTCAACTATTACAATCACTACAATTTGCGATACCAATCATTGTAATAACAGAGAGGGTATCAAGATAGCAGCAGAGCAAAGCCTTTTGGATTTTTACAATAACGATATTATTACTCACTTAAAAAACTAGGTATATATGATGAAAAAACAACCAGCACAGTGGTTACTCAGTGCAGTGTCAGTGGGCATCGCCGGTATTATTTTAACCCAAAGCTATAGCACTGCTGTGGCAGAGACCAGCACCGAAGGCTTTGTACCGACGCCTGAACAAAAAGTCACCACGCGCCAAGTCGCCGCCTTGCTAGATCGGAGTCATTATCTCAATCAGCCACTCGATAGCAAAATGGGTAGCGAGATTTTATCGATGTATATCGATAGCCTAGACCCCAATCACACCTTGTTTTTGCAATCTGATGTCGATGAATTTAAGAAAAAATACGCCGACGAGTTTGGCGCACGCCTCAAGCGCGGAGATTTGTCGGCGGGGGTAGAGATATTTGAGCGTTATCGCCAGCGCTCAAGTGAGTACTTCGCCATGGCAAGTAAAATGCTCAAGACCGATATTGATTTGACAGGTGATGAGACCATCGTTTTAGACCGTGAAAAGCTTGGGCATTTTAAGACCAAAAAAGAGCAACGTGACTACTGGACGCGGCAGCTAAAATTTCAACTGATCAGCATCACCTTGGGGCAAGAAGACGAAAAAGCCAAAGAGCAGGTGTTTTTAAACAACCCCGATATCACGCGTGGTCAAGACCTCGTCCGTGATGACAAACGCACACCAAGTGAGATATTACTCAAACGTCTCACACGTCAGCAAGAGCAGTTTAAACGTCTCAAAGATGATGAAATCATGGAGACGATCTTAAATACCGCGATGCTGACCTATGACCCACACAGCAACTATTATGCGCCTATTCAAGCGACTGAGCTGCAAATTCAGTCAAGCTTGCAACTAGAAGGCATCGGTGTATCGATTCGCCCAGATCGCAAAAACCCAGACTATACGCGCATTGTCACGCTAGTCGATGGTGGCCCTGCAGCCAAAACTGGTCAGATAAAACCCAATGATTTGATCGTCGGTATCGCCAAAGACGGCAAAAACATGACCGATGTGGTCGGCTGGTCGACGCGAGAGATTGTCAGTTTGATTCGCGGTAAGCGCGGTACCTCAGTGACTCTCAAACTACGCCAGCCCAATACGCCAGACTCAAGTGCTCGCACCGTGACGGTGGTGCGCGATATCATTCAACAAGAAGAGTCGGGTGTCAAGCAGCGCGTCGTCGAAGTACAGCGTCCTAATATTGACAAAACGCCCAAACGTATCGGTGTACTTGAGATACCAAGTTTTTATCTCAATTATCGCGCACGGCGCAATGGCGAAGACTATCGCAGCGTCAGTATCGATACCGAAAAGGCGCTAAAAGCCCTTAATAAAGAAAATATCGATGGACTTGTGGTGGATTTACGCAACAACCCTGGCGGCTCTTTAGATGAAGTGGCCAAGATGCTGGGCTTTTTTATCAAGAGCGGGCCGCTCGTGCAGATTCGTGACAACCGTGGCAACATCCAAGTCTACCGCGACAACGATGGCGGCGAGCAGCTGTATGATGGCAAAATGGTGGTACTGACCAACTTAGCATCTGCCTCAGCCAGCGAAATCTTTGCTGCCGCTATCCAAGACTACGGACGCGGACTGGTCGTTGGTAGTACGACCACCGGTAAAGGCTCTGCTCAAATCCAGCTTGATAGTCTAGCGCTTGGGACAGCGACCTTGACCCAGCGTAAGTTTTATCGTGTGACGGGCGGCAGTACGCAAAACAAAGGTGTCGTCCCAGATATCGAGCTGGTTAATATCTATGATGATGCGACCTTTGGTGAGCGCGCGCAGAAAAAAGCCCTGCCTTGGGACACCATCAAAACAGCGCCGTACAAGCCTGAGGGCAAGTTTAGCAGCGATACCTTGGCGACACTCAATCAACAATCCAAGATTCGCCAACAGCAAAACCCGCAGTTCGTCTATCTCTCAACGCTCAATGATATCCGTGATATGGAAGATGAGAAAAAACCCATTCGCTTAGATATCAATAGGGCGTCTGATTGCAACGGGCGAAAAGCCTTATAGTGATTGGAATACCTATCAAGCGGCGATGGATGCAAAGTTTGAAGAGCGCAGTCAGATGAAAGCCAATGAGCGCCCAGAGCTGCCAGAGGATGAAGCCTTTATCAATGAAGCTGCCTATATCATGCTAAGCGCAGAACCAAAGCAGCTGCTGAGCCCTAAAGAGGTGCTAGAGAAATGACGAGTGCTATCGAAACAACAATAGTATGTAAGCATATGCTTACATCGATTGACGTTTCGGCCTCTTACTAACGATAGGGCAATCTGCGATTATAACTGTACGGCACGATTGAACGGAACGGTTCATGGATACTAGGGATTGGTATCTTAAAGGTCGCATCAGGGATAGGTGGTTTGCTGATTAGGGATGATAGGGATGATAAGGCTGGATGCCTGTCAGTTATGAGATACCCCGGGATTAGGTATTTGATAACATTAACATGGATGGTTAGTGATAAAAGCCGCATAATGCTTGTCGTTATGCGGCTTTGTTACGTCTAAAGGATGGCGATTTAGTGGTAAACCATTGCGCCGCTCTCAATGACATTTGTGCTAGCATTGTTCGGTCAGCTGCCCACAACGCTGCTCCCACAAACGTACCGTATAAACGAGCAGGCACAAAACAGCAGGCACAAAACAGCAGGCATAAAAAAAGCCGACTCAATTGAGTCGACTCTGTTGGCCAGTTGGCTGATGTATCTCATAGCCACCAAACCTTTTACTGCTTACCAAATGCAAGTAGCGATTAGTGCTGAACGCCACCAGCGCCATGTACATGGCCGTGGTTTAGCTCGTCTTCAGTAGCAGCGCGCACTTCTTGAATCTCAACATCAAACGTCAAGCGCTTACCAGCCAATGGATGGTTGGCATCGACAGTGACTTCTTTGTCGTTTACGTCAGTGACTGTCACTAGCATCACTTGGCCGCCCGCTTCTGACTGGAACTGCATACCAGGCTGGATATCGTCGACACCTTGGAAGTTTTCACGTGGCACTTGCTGTACCGCTTGCTCTTGGTACTCACCGTAGCCGTCAGCAGGCTCTACGACAGCGTTTACTTTTTCGCCAGCAGATTTGCCTTCTAGTTGGTTTTCTAGACCTGGGATGATATTGCTGTGACCATGTAGATAGGCAAGTGGTTGACCTTCTGGTGACTGGTCAAGGATGTTGCCTTCGTCGTCTTTTAGCGTGTAATTGAATGTGACGGCGGTGTCTTTTGCGATAGTAGTCATAAAATATCCTAAATATATCGATGTAAAAAATTAAATACGGTTGCAATAAACCTAAAAAAGCCAATTAGCCAGCCAAATAGCCACGTCATTAGTCAATTATCATCAGTTTATTTCGGTTTATAAAAGTAACTTTAGCAGTTAGCATCTTTAATTGAGATGGCTTTGATAACTTTCAAGGCAAAAAACAGAAAAAATGCCAATTAATCACGTTAAATAGCTATTTTTTTGAAATATAAACGGATGAACTCGCCAGATGCCTGAACGCTCCAGTATAAAACGTTTGCCAGTTGCGTTTTGTCTGTCGGGCTTCTACCATAATGATAACCATAAAAATGAGACAAGAAAATGACACAGATTACCTCAAAGACCAATGAGAAGCCAGCCAACTATGATGCCAACGTCCAGAGTACAGCAGACATCGATATTCGTTATCGTTTTGATTTTTCCCGTTTTGCTGAGCATCTGGTGGATGTGACGCTGAGCTTTACCGCCAGCACCGATGCGCCGCAGCTTTGGCTACCTGCATGGATACCAGGCAGCTACTTGATGCGCGAGTTTGCTCGCAATATCACCGCTGTCCATTATCAGGTGCTAGATGAGCAGGATACAGCTCGTGATACGTCGTCACAGCCTTATCGTGGCCAAAAAATAGACAAGCATACATGGCAGCTCCCGCAGATAAAGGCAGGGCAGAGTGTCAGCGTTCATTATGAGGTCTACTGTTATGATCTGTCGGTGCGTACCGCCTACGTCGATCAGCAGCGACTGTATGGTAATTTTACCTCGCTTGCATTGGCTGTCGAAGGGCAAGAGCAGCAAAAGCTGCAAGTCAGTCTCATCGTTCCTGCAACGTTTTTGGCAGATAAGGATGAGGCGCGTGTTTGTCTGGCGATAGGCGTGGACTACACAGAGCTGCAGCTAGAGGGGCAGCTGTGCTTTGCGCTACAAGTGCCCAGCTATCATGACTTGATTGACTATCCGTTTGAGATTGCCGAGCAAGATAGGTTTGATTTTATTATTCAAGACAGCGCGCATCAGACGCTACGTCACCGTTTTTATCTGTCAGGCAAGCACAGTAGCAATATGGGCAGGTTGCAGCAGGACATCACCCAGATCTGTCAGAGCTATGTAGACTGGCTAGGCGATGCACCTTTTGCAGATTATACCTTTATGACCTTTGCCAGTGGGCAGGACTATGGCGGGCTTGAGCATATCAATTCTACCAGCCTGATCACCCCGCGCCGCGACCTGCCAAGTGTCGATGAGCCAAAAATACCCAGCAGCGATTATCAGCGTTTTTTGGGCTTGTGTAGTCATGAGTACTTTCATGCATGGTGGGTCAAGACGGTGCGCCCTGATGTGATGCTCGAGGTTGATTTGCGAAAGGAGGCCTTTACGCCTTTGCTATGGGTGTTTGAGGGTTTTACCTCCTATGTGGACGACTTTATGCTGCAAGCATCAGGCGTCATCGATAAAGCCAGCTATCTGAAGCTGCTGGCTGAGCAAATCAATCGCTACTACCAGACGCCAGGGCGTGCATATCAGAGCGTGGCTGAGTCGAGTTTTGATGCTTGGATTAAGCTGTATCGCAATGATGAAAACACAGGTAACGCAGGTATCAGCTATTATAATAAAGGCGCCTTGGTAGCGCTTTGTTTGGATCTGACTTTGCTGGAGAAAACCAAGGGACGCTATCGCTTGTTTGATGTGATACAGGCATTTTATCGACAGGCCAAGCAAAATGACAAAAAGCGCATCGGTATCAGCAGTGCCGATATGGGCGCGGTCATCAGTCAGTTTATGCCACTTGATGTCTGGCAGGATTTTGAGCGCCGCTACGTCAATGGCGTTGAGGCGTTGCCGATACAGACATTGCTGAGTGCCAATGGTGTCAAGCTACATGTCAATAGTAAGGAGACGGCGGACAAGTACATGCCTTGGGGTATGCGCTGTAGCGACACCCCAGCAGGCCTCAAAGTCAATCGAGTCCTACGCGGTAGTGCGGCGGCGCGTGCGGGTATCTCCGCCCATGATGTGATCGTCGCCATCGACGGTATCAAAGCCGATGCCAAACAGCTATCGGCTCTGAGTACGTCTGCGCGCAAGATTGACTGTCATTTGTTTCGCCGAGATGAGCTGATGTCGGTCACCGTATTACCCAAAGCGGCCGCTGAGAAGAAAAATGCAGCGGCAGATATTGAGCAAGATGGCCTTTATCAAGACAGCCTCCATCAAGATTGCCCTTATAAAGTCACTTTGCATCTTGCAACACCCACGAGCGCATCGCCCAGTGATGAGGCGGCATCGCCGACCCAAGCAGGCTGGCATACATGGTTAAATGTGTGGGCAGATAGGTAGGCTAAAGTCGCCCTTTTGTTGTCTGAGAGTAGATTAGAGGCTAAAGGCGGTTCGCTGTGTCGCCAGAGAGAGGCTTGGTGACACAGCTGGCTTACTATGTATGTTTGTGTGTATTTACGACTCACCATCTTTGGCAGGTGCTGTAGCCGGCTCCTTAGACGACTGAGATTGAGACGGTTGAGCATGATCGTCTGACGCGTCAGTCGTAGAGTCCGCATCTGCATTGGTATTTGTCTCAGCGGCGTCCGCGCTATGGCTTGCAATCCATTTTTGCATCAGCTCAATCTCAGCTTGCTGGGTGTCGATGATACTTTGTGCCAACTGGCGCATCTCTTCATCAGTGCCGTACTTGAGCTGTACGTTGGCCATATCTACCGCGCCGATATGATGCGGCAGCATACCGCGAGCAAACGCCATGTCTGGCTGCGGGTCGGCGATACCAAGCACCATATCACCGTGTAAGACATCCATGCTTCTGGCATAGGCCTGCTGCATGGCTTCTGTGTGCGGGTTGGTTTTGACGGTGTCGGGATGGCTGGCAAGCCATTTATTTAACGTATCAATCTCTGGCTGCTGGGCATCAATGACGTTTTGCGCCAGTTGCCGCATGCTATCATCTGTCCCGTATTTTAGCTGGGTCTTTGCCATCTCGATCGCTCCGCGATGATGACCAAGCATGGCTTTGGCAAACGCGGTATCAGGATCGTTATAACCCATACCGATCATCATCTCATCGTGCATACGCGTCATCGCCCTCGTATAGTCTCTGAGCATATCGGTCATTTGTGTCTCGTTTGCTGCATCTTCTTTAGCCAGCACATCTTCCGTTTGCGCATCAGATGGATTGATCTCTAGGTCGGTCACGGGCGGCGTTGCGGTATCGCTAGACGTCACCTCATCCTCAGTCGCTGGCTGACAGGCACTTAATATCAGCGCAGCAGCAATACTGTTGGCAAGCAAAGAAAAGCGACGAGAAGCAATCATGACATATTCCTATTATAAAGCGGCAATGATAAAAACAGACGAGTGATGAGATAATATCCGTAATGTGCTGAATCTTAACAGATAAACCTTACCAGTTCGAGACATGATGTTTAGAGCGTGTGCCCAATCCCTAATTGTCGACAGCGCTCGTCATTTAGATGAATACGAACAAACTCACCGACCCCCAAACGGCCTAACTCAAACCCTGCAACCGACCAGCGTATCAAACGCAGACAAGGCAGACCTACATGAGCGGTCATACGCCTGACTTGGCGGTTTTTGCCTTCGTAGATGGTCAGCATTAGCCAAGACGTTGGGACGTTTTTGCGCTCACGTATCGGTGGGTTGCGGGGCCATAAGGCTATTGGCAAGTCCGCCTCTGTGACCATTTGGGCGAGCGCAGGTAAGGTTTTACCGTCCTTTAAGTGCACGCCTTTGCTCAGGGCTTGTAGCTGTGCAGGCGTTGCGATCCCCTCGACTTGCACCAAATAGGTCTTGCCTTGCTTGTGCTTGTCTTTTTTAAAGCTCGCCGCCGATGGTGGCTGGGTAATGGCTTTGTTGACGCGGCCATCACTGGTCAAGATCAGTAGCCCCTCTGAGGTTGCATCAAGCCGGCCCGCCACTCGCAGCGACTTATCGGTAAAGTATGCCGATAGGGTGGCGTGGTCATTATTACTGTCGTCACGGAACTGACTTTGCACCCCATAAGGCTTATTGAACAAAATGAGACTAGAGCTCGGCATGGTGTAAGCATTCCTAAAATAAACTGACAAAGCGGTCAAAGGGCACTATTACGTATAAAACAAGTATAAAAATTGCCGCTTGTAACCGTTGATGTGGTATCGGTCTTGAATGCTGCGACTATAACACCGTCCCATCAGCGAATAAATACCATGTTATTATTATGGTTTTATATCTTTGATATTCCGATAGGCGCTATAGTCAATCCGGTATAAAAATAATCTGATAGCCACGTATCCGATTTTAAACGATAAATGGCGAAGCAGCATACAGTAACGTCTCATCAAAACCCTAGCATATAACGCCTTTTGATTTGTTAATACTGTATAAACTATCTTTATAATTATGCTCGTTATGGGCCAATTGTGTTTTTGTCCTCTATGGTTTAGGCAAGTTTTGCAGTATGGTAAATGGCATAAGGCGTTACTCATCAGATTGGCAAAATTACGATAAATGACCAAGATATATAATTAAATAACTCATAATTAAATCATTAAGGAGTGTTACCCATGTCCTACGATAAAGTGATCGTCCCAAGAGACGGCGAAAAAGTCACGGTAAATGCTGACTTGTCTTTAAATGTGCCCAATCATCCGATTATCCCTTTTGTCGAGGGTGATGGTATCGGAGTCGATATCACGCCTGTGATGATAAAGGTCGTCAATGCAGCAGTAGACAAGGCTTATCATGGCAAAAAATCCATCATTTGGATGGAGACCTATCTCGGCGAAAAAGCGGCAAAAGTATACGATGGGGATTATTTGCCCAATGAGACGCTGGAGATTTTAAAAGACTATGTCATCAGTATCAAAGGGCCATTGACGACCCCAGTGGGCGGTGGTTTTCGCTCGCTCAACGTCGCGGTACGCCAAGAGCTCGACTTGTATGTGTGCCAGCGCCCCGTGCGCTGGTTTGAAGGGGTGCCAAGCCCAGTGCAGCATCCCGAGCTGACAGACATGGTGATTTTTCGCGAAAACTCAGAAGATATCTATGCTGGCATCGAATGGAAGGCGGGCAGTGATGAGGCTAAAAAGATCATTAAGTTTTTAAAAGAAGAGATGGGTGTCACCAAGATTCGCTTCGATGATGACTGCGGTATCGGCATCAAACCTGTCTCAAAAGAAGGCTCGCAGCGCTTAGTGCGTAAGGCTATCCAGTATGCCATCGACAATGATTTGCCTAATGTCACCTTGGTGCACAAGGGCAATATCATGAAATTTACCGAAGGCGCGTTTAAGGATTGGGGCTATGAGCTTGCCGCCGAGCGCTTCGGTGCCGAGCTATTGGATGGCGGGCCTTGGATGACGATGAAAAACCCAAAAACAGGCAATGACATCGTCATAAAAGACGTCATCGCTGATGCCTTTTTGCAGCAAATCCTCATGCGCCCTGCTGATTATTCGGTGGTGGCAACGCTCAACCTAAACGGCGATTATATATCCGACGCCCTCGCAGCAGAAGTGGGCGGTATCGGTATCGCACCAGGTGCCAATAAAGGCGGCGCAATCGCGGTTTATGAAGCGACGCATGGTACTGCACCCAAATACGCCGGACAAAACAAAGTCAACCCAGGGTCGCTCCTGATTTGATCATTAGCGGCATCCAAGGCGCTATCGCTAATAAGACAGTGACCTATGATTTTGAGCGGTTGATGCCAGATGCCATTTTGCTGAGTACTTCTGAGTTTGGTAAAGCCGTTATCAAGCACATGCACGCTTAAGCGTCGGGGCATGTCTGCAACCGAATCTGCGTCTTTACATAAGGGCGCATCCTAAAAGTAAGCATAAAAAACACCCCTGAGATTGCAGATCTAAGGGGTGTTTTTTTATGCTAAAAGTGGGCGTAAAGGCTTAAATACATCCTTTACGCCCAGCGCTCAGGCATATCAGCGGCGCATCAGATTATAATGAGGCGATCGCTTCGTTGAACAACGTGCTTGGACGCATCACTTGCTCAGCCAGTTTCTCATCGGCTAAGTAGTAACCTTTGATATCTACCGACTTGCCTTGGGCATCATTCAACTCTTTGATGATGGCCGCTTCGTCACGCTGCAGCTGTTCTGCCAGCGGTGTAAACTGCGCTTTTAGCTCGCTATCTTTGTCTTGAGCCGCCAGCTCTTCTGCCCAGTACATCGCTAGGTAGAAGTGGCTGCCACGGTTGTCAATCTCGCCAGTCTTGCGCGATGGTGACTTGTTGTTGATTAGCAGTTTTTCTGTGGCTTTATCGAGGGCGTCTGCCAATACTTGCGCTTTAGCATTGTTGTCGTTTTTGGCCAAATGCTCCAAAGATTCGGTCAAGGCTAAGAACTCGCCTAGTGAATCCCAGCGCAAGTGGTTTTCTTCTACCAACTGCTCGACATGCTTTGGTGCTGAACCGCCTGCACCTGTCTCAAACAAACCGCCGCCTTTCATGAGTGGCACGACCGATAGCATCTTGGCACTGGTACCAAGCTCTAAGATAGGGAACAAATCTGTTAAGTAATCACGCAAGATGTTACCAGTAGCAGAGATGGTGTCTAGACCGCGAGCGACGCGCTCTAAGGTATAACGCATGGCGCGAACCTGCGACATGATCTCGATATGTAGGCCATCGGTGTCATGGTCTTTTAGGTACATTTTGACTTTTTTGATCAGCTCGTTTTCGTGCGGACGGTATGGGTCTAACCAAAAGACGACTGGCGTGTCTGACTCGCGGGCACGGCGTACAGCCAGTTTGACCCAGTCTTGGATCGGGGCATCTTTGGTCTGACACATGCGCCAGATATCGCCTTTTTCGACGGCTTGCTCCATGAGGACTTCACCAGTATCCACATCTACGATACGAGCGATACCAGCGTCGCTTGACTCAAAGGTTTTGTCGTGTGAGCCGTATTCTTCAGCTTTTTGAGCCATGAGGCCGACGTTTGGTACTGTACCCATGGTGGTTGGGTCAAAGTTGCCATGCCATTTGCAGAAGTTGATCATTTCTTGATAAATACGCGCAAAGGTAGACTCTGGCATGACCGCTTTACAGTCATACATTTTGCCATCTGCGCCCCACATCTTACCGCCTGAGCGAATCATCGCAGGCATTGAGGCATCGACGATCACATCGCTTGGTGAGTGGAAGTTGGTGATGCCTTTTGATGAGTCAACCATCGCCAGACGTGGACGATGCACTTGACAAGCATGCAAGTCGCGCTCAATCTCTTCTTGTAGAGAGGTTGGCAGCTCTTTGATTTTTTCGTAAAGTGATGCCATACCGTTGTTGACGTTGATGCCTAACTCATCAAAGAGCGCACCATGTTTTTGAAAAGCGTCTTTATAATACGTTCTGACCGCATGACCGAAGACGATTGGATGCGAGACTTTCATCATCGTGGCTTTTACGTGCAATGAAAATAAGATACCTGCTTCGCGGCAGTCTTCCATTTCGCGCTCATAAAACTCAAGTAGCGCTTTTTTGCTCATAAACATCAGATCGATGACTTCTTTGTCCAACAAAGCAATCTCTGGCTTTAGGACTTTGGTGGTACCATCTTCGAGCAACAGCTCCATACGTACGGTACGCGCCTTGTCGAGGGTCATCGATTGCTCGCCGTCATAAAAGTCGCCGCTGTGCATGTGTGAGACGTGAGTGCTTGACCACTGTTTCCACTCACCCATTGAGTGCGGATGCTTACGTGCGTAGTTTTTGACCGCTTTTGGCGCGCGGCGATCAGAGTTACCTTCACGCAGTACGGGGTTGACCGAGCTACCTAGTGCTTTGCCGTAGCGCTTACGGATGTTTTCTTCTTCCTCAGTTTTTGGCTCGTCAGGGAAGTCAGGTAGGGCATAGCCTTTGCTTTGCAATTCCTTGATAGCGGCTTTTAGCTGCTGTACTGAGGCACTGATGTTCGGCAGTTTGATGATGTTGGCATTTGGGTCTTGGGTTAGGCGACCTAGCTCTGCGAGGTTGTCAGGTACGCGCTGCTCTTCAGTGAGGTACTCAGGGAATTCGGCCAACACACGCGCGGCCACAGAGATATCGCTGATATCGACAGAGACGCCTGCTGTATTGGTAAAGGCTTTGACAATCGGCAAGAATGATAAGGTCGCCAGCGCTGGGGCTTCGTCAGTTTTTGTATAAATAATTTTTGACATATTAGTAGAATATTCCTATAGGCTGTAGTGAATAATAAAGCTCAAATATAATGCTACAAATCGTTAAACGACATATCGTTAAATAATACTATGCAATAGCAAACGTTATGGTTCGATCCCGTACATTATATGTAGTCTCTTGCAATGGTTGAGGCTACTTAAGTTTCTTGTTGCTGTTGGCTAGCCTTTATAACCGTAGTGGCTAGCTTTGATTGGTTTTTATTCAAAAGGCGCTTGCAATGGTGATATCACCATCTAAAAAAAGCGACCTAAAAGCAAATGGCTAAAAGTATATTATAAAGGATCCACTATAAATTCGATACGGTGTCAATCCTATATCATGAACTAAGTATACTATTTTCGCTTATGTCCTATGCAACAGAATTATATTAAGCTAAGAACAGCGTTATTCTACCAGTCATCCGCTTTTATATCATCCCTTCCCAGCGATTACTGTCATTTCATGGGTGCTTACCCGTTATCAATTAAGTAAATCCAAACCCTGTGTCATTCTAGGGCGTGTCCTCAATTCAATCGATAGCTATCTAAATGGGCTAAAAATGGCTAAATCTGGCCAAACGGTGTCAAATAGCTGACGACTATCTCGATATTATCTGCGCTATTTT
>NZ_JAPEHS010000067.1:0-13877 GCF_028823565.1 Psychrobacter sp. A3 | reverse complement strand
CGCTAGTAATCGTGATAGCCATTCTAGCACTAAGCCTGTTAATAAAGAAAAAATCGATCAAGCCGACGAGGGTAGCCAAGCACCAATCGACAGCAGCGCGCGCTCTCATAACGCAAAAGCGGCTTTGACAGCCAGTAATACCTTTAGTCTGGCGCGTACCAGCTGCGGCCTTAGAGGTTTGTCTGTTGATCCTGCATTAGATGATATTGCTATCGATCATGCCAACTATATCAGATATGTATTTGCCAACAGCTCACCAACAGTATTTAACCCTCATTATGAAAGTGAGATGACAGACATCGCGGAAGTGACAGGTAGTAACAATCCGTTTTTTAAGGGTCGTGACTTTTCAGATCGCCTATTGGCGGCTGACTATCAAAACGCTAGATATAGTGCTACAGAAAACATTGCCCATTCTATATACTATAGCTCAGTGGGGGAGTTGGCCGCTGCCGAGGTGGTAGCAGGGCTGATGGCCAAATCCCTGTTGGCCGCGCCTTATCATTTGCGCTCTTTGATGGTACCCAAATCCAGCCTAACTGGTACAAGCGTGGTCACCTATCAGCCCTATGGCCGCACAAGTCGCAATAGCCAAGGCTATGTATTGGTCACTCATGCCTCAGCCACAAAGGCAACCCAAGATCGCACGGTCGCTGGCATCTTTACCTATCCTTGTCAGGGAGTGAGCGGCACGGCGACGGCATTATATAATGAGACACCAGACCCTGTGAAGCATACGGGCCGCGATTTGCGCATAAACCCTATCGGGCAGCCTATCTATATTAATGTGCCATCGGCTGAGACGATTGAGGTTAGTAATGTCAAATTTCATGATACCCAGCGCAATATAGAGGTGCCTATTGAGCTGCTGGATTATCGTCAAGACCCGTACAAAAACACAGTATATGCCCTGCCAGCGAATGAAGCCTTTATCTTGCCAATCACCGATGATTTAAAAAGCTGTGAGATTGCACGCCGGCAAGATCAAAGCCAGCAGTGCGGACTCTATGGCAATACTGAATATCGTGTCAGCTATGAGGTGTTGATTGATAATAAAGCCTTACAGCAGCAGTCGTTTAGTTTTACCACAGGTGAAGTGAACTACTAGGAGATGCTTTGTCGAACGCCGCGCCATAAAAGAAGGACTGAATCAAATTGCTGATCCAGCCCTTCTTCTAAGAAGCGAAAAGACTTAGAACGATGAGTTTGGTTGTTCTAAAAAGGCTTCTTCTGCTGCTGTCGACTCTCGGTCCAATATGTCGTTACGGTGCGGATAGCGGCCAAACTGCTCGATAATATCTTTATGACGGTGCTCAAAGTCGAGTGTCATCGCGTCATCTAACTGCTCAAAGAGCGGCAAGTAGCGCTCATGAATCATCAAAGATTCAGAGTGCATAAATGGCATAATCATAAATTTTCGCCACTGCGCGGGGAGGGTATCGAAATGTGGTTGTTGAATGGCTTCTTGCGCCAATACCAGTGCCATGCCATCTTGTGCAAAGGCATTGGCTTGCCCGCGGCACAGATTGCGCGAAAACTGATCGAGCACAATAATCTCAGCCAAGCGTCCTGCTAGAGCAGTGATGGAGCTGTTGCTATCTGCTGCGGCGTTGGCGATACGCCAGGTGACACATTCGCCTTGTTTGGCGGCTTGCCAAATCTTACCAAATTTTTCTCTTATTTTTTGATCAAAGGCATCGTTTTTTTCAAACCAATACGCCTCATTGTCTTTATCAAACCAAAAATCTAAAACCGCCCGCGCATCGGCATCCAGATGCGCTAAATTGATATTTTTTGGTTCAAGCTGAGATAAACTGGCTTGGCTCGCTGCACTGGAATAATCGGTTGATAATGACATAAGATATTCTAATTATAGTGAATTTAGTCTACTATAGCGCAATTATTTATATCTGTCATGATGCCAACCGCAGCGATTAGGTAACCACTTATGAATGTTAAAAATCCTGAAAAAACGACTTCTTCATTACCGCCCACGCCTTATTATTTGCTCGATGAAACGGCAGTCGTTGCCAATATGCAGATTATCGCACGTCTGTGTGAGTTGTCTGGTGCCAAGGCTTTGCTTGCGCTCAAGTGTTTTGCCACGTGGGGCGTGTTTGATGTGATGCAGCCTTATTTGCATGGTACGACTTCATCGTCACTCAATGAAGTGCGTTTGGGCTATGAGACTTTTGGTAATAACCGTGATGCCAATAACAGTGATAAAAAAGAAACCCATGCCTATAGTGTCGCCTATAGTTTGGATGAAATCGACGAAGTATTAAGCTACGCGGACAAGATTATTTTTAACTCCATCTCGCAGTTGCATGCCTTTAAAGATAAAGCGCATGCACAGGACATTCCAGTTGGGCTACGCTTAAACCCAAAAACCAGTAATTCGTCGTTTATCATCGCTGATCCTGCCCGTCCTTTTAGCCGTCTTGGTGAGCATGACAAAGATAAGATTGCAGCGGTGCTTGGTGATATCACAGGGGTCATGATTCATAACAACTGTGAAAACGATAGCTTTGAGGCGTTTAGCGCAAGCTTGGCTGATATCGAAGACAGGTTTGGTGATATTTTAGCGCAGCTCGAGTGGGTGAGTTTGGGCGGCGGTATTCACTTTATCGCACCTAGTTATCCGCTAGAAAAATTAGCCGACAGACTAAAAGGCTTTAGTGAAAAATACGGCGTCCAAGTCTATCTTGAGCCAGGTGAGGCGAGTATTCATGGCGCTGGCACGCTGGTTACGACAGTGCTGGATACCATGCACAATGACAAAAAACTCGCCGTCGTCGATGCCTCGATCGAGGCGCATATGCTTGATTTGCTGATTTATCGCGAGTCTGCGCCAATCACTTCTGTCAATGCAGAGTCAGTGCAGGTGATGGCTGTCGACCAGGCGCAACAAGAGGCTGCTGACAATACTATTATCTATGGACGCTCCTGTTTGGCAGGCGATATCTTTGGCGAGTATGCTTTGGCGCATGAGCTGCAAGCGGGCGACACCGTTGCGTTTGGTAATGCGGCAGGCTATACCATGGTTAAGAAAAACTGGTTTAATGGTGTTAATATGCCAGCGATTGTGATTCGACGTCTAGATGGCAGTATTGATGTGCAGCGCGAATTTGATTATCAAGATTACAAAGCCAGCTTGTCTTAGTAGCAGGCTTCGTTGTTAAAGTTAAGTTATCAAAAACAAAGACTTAAGGGTAAGGGTTCAAACGTTAAATTCATTGGTTCTTTCTACATTATTTTTATCGACAACCAAATAAAAATTGTTATAATCGCGTCGAACAAAACGCCTTCGACGGGTGCGTGGGTTTTCCTCGGTCTTCCTTTTTAATTCACGCATATCATTCACTCGTTTCTGTTTTGCATAGCCAGTATCGATGGTATCGACAGGGACACAAAGGAGGATTGTTCATTGAACACAAATCAAACCAAAGCTAGTAAAAAAAACGTACTCATCATTGGCGCAGGCGGTGTCGCGCAAGTGGTCGCGCATAAATGTGCGATGCACAACGATGTGCTGGGCGAGATTCATATTGCCTCACGTACCAAAGATAAGTGTGATGCTATCGCTAAAAGCGTCAAAGACAAAGGTAGCTTTAAGCAAGCGGCAGTCTTGTATACCCATCAAGTCGATGCCATGGACAGCCAAGCGGTCGTTGATCTTATCAACGATACCGGTATTCAAATCCTAATCAATGTCGGCTCGGCATTTATCAATATGACGGTGTTAGAAGCTTGTATTGAGACGGGCGCGGCGTATATTGACACCGCTATCCATGAAGATCCACGCAAGATTTGTGAAACGCCGCCATGGTATGACAACTACGAATGGAAACGTAAGCAGCGCTGTGCCGACAATAATATCACGGCAATCTTGGGTGCAGGGTTTGATCCAGGTGTGGTCAATGCCTATGCGCGTCTGGGCTATGACATGATGGATAAAGGTTCAGTGACCGATATCGACATTATCGACATCAATGCGGGTAGCCACGGTAAGTACTTTGCCACCAACTTCGACCCTGAGATTAATTTCCGTGAGTTTACCGGTACGGTGTACTCTTGGCAGGACAGCAAATGGCAGTCGAATAAGATGTTTGAAGTTAAGCGTACCGACGATTTGCCAGTTGTTGGCGAGCAAAACAGCTATTTAAGTGGCCATGACGAGATTCATTCTTTATCAGCCAACCTAGATGTGCCAAACATTCGTTTTTGGATGGGCTTTGGCGAGCACTATATCAATGTCTTTACCGTGCTCCAAAACCTAGGTCTATTGTCTGAGCAGCCAGTCACGACCGCTGAAGGGCAAGAAGTAATTCCGCTAAAGGTGGTCAAAGCAGTATTACCAGACCCAAGCTCGCTTGCGCCAAATTATACCGGCAAGACCTGCATCGGTGATAAGGTTAAAGGTAAAATCAATGGCGTCGATACTGAGGTGTTTATTTATAATGTCTGACGCCTACAATGAAGTTGGTAGCCAAGGTATCTCTTATACCGCAGGCGTACCACCTGTCGCTGCTGCCATGCTCGTCGCAACTGGCGAATGGGACGCGGGCAAGATGGTCAATGTCGAAGAGCTGGATGCCAAGCCATTTATCAATCTACTCAATCAGATTGGCTTGCCAACGCGTATCAAAGATAGCGAAGGCGATAGAGCGCTTGAGTTCGATATTTAGTCAGTAAGTTTATTTAATAGAAAGCCTATCTTTTTTAGATAGGCTTTTTTTTATGCTTGATTTTACAAGATAATAGCAGCGCTGATACTGATATCTACTATTATCTGTCGTTTTAGAGCAATGGCTTACGCTTCACTAGGATTGTACTTTCTCAGCGCCGCAATACGATCATCCAGTGTTGGGTGTGAGCGGAAAAGGTTTGCAATACTAAAGCCTGTAGACTGCCCAGACGCGATAGCAAAGGCTTTCATGCTCTCAGGCATCTGGTCTGGACGCTGCTCAGCAGGACGCAGGGCATCCAGTGCGCTGATCATCTTGTCACGGCTGGCAAGTTTGGCGCCCATCTCATCAGCACGAAACTCGCGCAGGCGTGAGAACCACATCACGATGGCAGACGCCAAAAATCCTAGCAAGATATCCATCACAATACTGGTGACAAAGTAGCCAATACCAGGGCCATCGCCTTCGTTTTTAAACACAGTGCGATCGACGAAATTACCGATAATACGCGCAAAGAACATCACAAAGGCGTTTATCACCCCTTGAATGAGCGCAAGTGTGACCATATCGCCATTGGCCACATGACCAATCTCATGCGCCAATACCGCTTCTACTTCATCTGCAGTCATACTCTGGAGTAGACCCGATGAGACGGCAACCAGCGCTTTATTTTTATTCCAGCCTGTGGCAAACGCATTGGGCTGCGAGTTGTTAAAAATACCCACTTCAGGCATATCGATATTGACCGCGCGCGCTTGTTTGGCGACCGTATCTATCAGCCATTGCTCAGTGGCATTGCTTGGTGCCTCAATGACCACCGTCCCTGTCGATTTTTTTGCCATCCATTTGGAGATAAATAGCGACACCATCGACCCGACCATGCCGTAGACACCGCACATAATGGCTAGGCTGGCATAGCTTATCCCGCCTGCGCTATGTACGCCACCAACCCCAAAAAATCGGGACAAAATCCCAAACACGATGCTAAATACTACGATCACCGCTAAGTTGGTTAATAAAAACAATCCAATACGCATCATGACGCTAAATTCCTCATAAAAATTCGACCACAGTCTTAGGCGCGACCCTGCGACTGCGATAACAGCTAAAACAAATAGCAGACAATTATAACCTGCTAAATATAATATGGCAGGCAATAATGCATGTATTCGTCAGTGCTTACTTACGGAGTCATCTTGATTTGCTATAATGGGCCACAGGCTGATAAGTTAGCACGGCAAACGACTTCACGGCAAACGATTTATAGTATTCATAGTTAGTATGAAGATGCTTACTTTTTTGGTTGATTATCATGCGTATTCGTAAACTATTTAAATTTGAAAACGCTCATATTGTGCGTAACTGCAGCTCAGAGCGTTGCAAACACTCTATTCATGGTCATAGCTATCAGATTGAGCTGATACTTGAGGCCACGCGTTTGGATCACGGGCAGATGGTCTATGATTTTGGTTTATTAAAATCCTCGATCAAAGACATCATTGACAGCTTTGATCATGCCATTTGTTTTTGGAACAAAGACGATCCTGAGTATATCGCTGCTTGCAAAAAATTCAGCGCGCGCTGGATCAGTTTGCCAGTGTCACCCTCAGCTGAGCAGTTTTCGCGCGTGATATTTTTTTGGGCGCAAGAAATCCTCGCGCAAACGCAAATGCAAAACGGCGAGGCAGATGTTAGTGTGTACTCAGTGATAGCTCACGAAACAGCCACAGGTTACGCTCAGTGCTTCGCTGATGATGTGGCAAACGTGCAAATGGGTAAGCTTGTTTTAGAAGATTTTGAGTTTAGTGAGCAAGTACGAAGCGAATGGCATGATCCTGAGCTTTATGCCAAGCTCATCCGCGGTGAGCGCTTTACCAATCCTTCAGTCACCATGCAAGTACAGGCAGGTAATTGTGATGTCGAGTAACACAGAAGCAGCCAAAAATACCAAAACGTTGACGCTGCGTACAGAAGATGACACCCAGCGTTTGGCGGCGCAGTTAGCAGCGCTATCGCTAAGTGGTAGTGTGTGGCTGGCAGGTGACTTGGGCGCGGGCAAGACGACCTTGACCCGCTACTGGTTACAAGCGCTTGGTCATGCAGGAGCAGTCAAAAGCCCGACTTATACATTGGTAGAGCCGTATACTATTGCACAAAGCGATGGCTCAATAAAACCGGTCTATCACGCCGATCTTTATAGGCTACAAGATCCAGAAGAGCTGTCTTTTATCGGCTTTGATGAGTACTTAGATGAGCCAAACGCGCTGGTTATTATAGAGTGGGCTAGCCGAGCAGACAGCTACTTGCCGCCGCCCAGCGTATTTATCGACATCACGCAAGCCACCAGCGATGACTGTGATAACGACACAGAGTATCGGCATGTTGAGCTGCGTCTATCCAGAGTAGGGCAGGCGCAAGGCATAGATCTGTCTGCTTTACATATTTAGCTTTTGTCTACTTTGCTTTTTTAATGCCATAACGATACCTTTTAAATGCCAGAGACTCCTCCTCAGACCCGTATCAAAAAACTACCACCGCTGCTGGTCAATCAATTGGCCGCAGGTGAAGTGGTGACGCGCCCGGCTGCCGTGGTAAAGGAATTGCTAGAAAACGCCATTGATGCTGGCGCAAGCGACATTGAGATACGGGTGACCCAAGGCGGCATGGGCATGATCGAGGTGATAGATAACGGTACTGGCATTCATCCTGATGATATGGTGATGGCGATTACCCGTCATGCGACCAGTAAGATTGCAGATGTGGCCAATCTACAGGGGATTACGACGTTGGGGTTTCGCGGGGAAGCATTGGCTGCGACGGCGGCGGTTTCTCGCTTAACCTTGACCAGTAGCCCTGACGATAGCGGCGTCGGCCGTCAGTTACAGGTTGCAGGCGTGCTGGCTGATGTACCGACGCTCACGCCCGTGGTGCATCATCGTGGGACGACGATTACGGTCAAAGATTTGTACTTTAATGTTCCTGCTCGGCGCAGCAATCTTAAATCTATTGCCACGGAGTTTGGTCATATTGAGGCGATTGTTCGTGATGTGGCTTTGGCTCGCGCAGACGTAGCACTGAGTCTGTTTCACGATAATAAAAAACGACTATTACTCTCATCCAACTCGATGACCTCTCATGGAATGCCAACCGAGCGTAATCAGGCGGCAGATTGGGCGACCAACTGCAGTGCTAATGCCCATCAAAACAGTCCAAACCCGTTATCGTTATCACGGCTAGAGCAAGCATTGGGGGTTGCTTTGACGACCAATGCGCTTGAGATTATGCTTGATCTGTCGGGTCTACTACAGCAGTCTTTCGTGTCCGATGCTGGGATGGGGTGGGGTGATAGAGCCCATGTCCATGGCTGGCTGTGGCCCAGTGTCGAGACACAAGTGGCGTCGGCACAGGGTATGCCAAAGCTGCTCTACGTCAATGGCCGTTTGGTCAAAGAACCTATTATCAGCAATCAGCTGCGTCAATTGGCTCAAAGCGCGCGGCTGGCAGGTCTGGGTTATGCGTTATATTTTGAGTTGCCAGCCGAGTGGCTCAATATCAATGTACACCCGACCAAGCAGCGTATTAAGATCAGTCCTTTAAACAACATTATGGCGCATCTCAATCATGCGGTTCGTGCTAAGCTAAAGCCCATTATGCCTGCCCAGCTGCCAGATGAGCCTACTCACAAAAAAGATAAGCGATCAGCAAATTACAATGCTACCAATAGCCGCTCAGATAATAGGTCAGATGCTGAGCGTTGGCTGTCATCTGCAGTAGCCACCAATGATCATCACAATAGCTCATCACGGCTGCAGTATCGGCAGTCCAGCAGACGAGTCAGTGAATACCAGCAGCCCTATGAGCTATCCAAAAACCCGGATAGCACGGCAACGGTGACGCCAGTAGGCAAGGCTCCGACTAAGACGTTGACTAAGAAACCGGGTGAGTCAAGGGATGCCTCCGCGCAGGTGGCCTCTACAGAGTATGGGTTAAAGACGCTTTACTTAGACCTCGTCTGTTTAGAGGTCATCCATTTGGACAGCTTACATAGTATCGAGCCATTCATGGACTCTGCTGCTACAAATATAGATACATTTATAGGTAAAGATACATTGCCGTGGTTGCTGTTTTATCATCAAGGTCAATGCTCGATTGTCAGTGCCGCCGTATGGCAGTCACAGCTTAGCTTGCTATTTGCACCCAATCGGTGGACGGATAGTACTTATTCAGATCAAGCTTGTATTGCTACTGATATCAATCAGCAACTAAGCGAGATAGGGCAGCGGATGTCGATGCCGGATGCGTTAGCATTTAAGGCTGACTTACAGGCTTTGCTAAGTAACCATGCCATTTATTCGGTAGCGGGCAGTCGGTTAATCGCATGGATGCTATCAGCCGCCGCGCCGTCAGTATCATAACCATATCACCAGCACTCGTCTTCTATAGCCAGTCACCCGTTAGCCTTATCATAACAACCCTACAATAATTATCATATACTCTGCGATTAGCCATTGTGCTTTAGCATGTGTAAGGCAGTTAGTGCGGCGTTGGCTCGCAATTTATATAAAAATCATTTATAAAGGTCGTTTTATGCAACTCTCCTCTGATAGCTCGTCTTATCGCTTAAATCCCAATTTGGCGGACAACAGCGTGGTGTGTTTGATGGCGCCTACCGCCAGTGGCAAGACCGCGCTAGCGTATGAGCTATACGACACAGGACGCTATGAGCTAATATCAGTGGACTCAGCACTGATATATCGTGAGATGAATATCGGAACCGCCAAGCCCACAACAAAGGAGCTGGCGCGTTATCCGCATCATTTGGTCGATATTATCGATCCTGTGCAAAGCTATAGCGTCGCGGAGTTTGTCAGTGATGTGGCGCGGCTGATTGAAGCCTGTCATCAAAACGGCAAAATACCACTACTGGTCGGCGGTACCATGATGTATTACATGGCGCTGCTAGATGGGCTCTCACCTGTGCCAGATAGTGATGAGGCAGTACGCCTGCGCGTAGAGCAGTGGCGGCAAGAGGACGGTATCGACGCGCTGTATGGCTATTTGGAAAAGGTGGATCCGATCAGTCATCGGCGTCTCAATGCCACTGACACGCAGCGTATCACTCGCGCGGTCGAGGTGTATCTGCAAACGGATACAGCGATCAGTGACTGGCAGCAGCAGCCCAAACAAGCCCTCGCGCACAATACAGACCAACAATGGCATGCGCTGGCCGTCATGCCAGAGCGCTCGTGGTTACATCAGCGCATCGAGCAGCGCTTGGATATCATGTGGCAAGAAGGGCTGGTTGCTGAAGTCCTAGGCCTGCTTGAGCGTCATTCGTTAACGCCTAACATGCCCTCGATGCGCTGCGTTGGCTATCGGCAAGTGTTAGAGTATCTCGTCCAGATTGAGCACCCAGTCTTTGAGCACAGCCACTTAGACAAAGCGCTGTTTTATGATACTTTTTTAACCCCGTCATCGCAAGATCAAGTGGCTGTCTCTACCAGTGAGCGGCAGCGGCTTGCTTGTCAGCAAATGCAAAATAAGGCATTATATGCCACTCGGCAGCTGGCAAAGCGTCAATATACATGGCTACGCAAGCTCACGCAGCTGCCCACCCTGTCTGATACGTGGGTCGATAGCACACACTCGCTTGCCCATCCTAACGATCGACAAGCCGTTCATCCAATCACGCTACAGACATTTGATACCATGGCCCACGTCAGAGATTACTTGTATTAACGCATGTTTTATCAATATGTAAAAAATAATGACAATTAGTTTCAAAATATAATATAGATAACTGGTATAATTTAAACCTAGTAAACTAGTGGGAATTGCCCAATTGTTGCGGTTTTTATAGGTATTGATTGACCTTTGTTTATAGAAATTTTCTATGAAACAAGTGGTTACTTAATTATTCACAGTAAAAGCGTATTCACAAGAAAAGCGTATTCGCGATAAAGTAGAATGACTCACATAACATGCGTGTTTATTTGGATGCGTTTGATGAAAGCGTATCATTGTATCTATCTTCAGCCATTATAATGAAAGCCACACTTAAAATAATTGGCGCTCAAAACATAATTATATAATATTTAGGAGAGACTTCATGTCAAAAGGACAAACTTTACAAGATCCGTTCTTGAATTCGCTGCGCAAAGATCGCATTCCTGTCTCTATCTTTTTGGTTAATGGTATCAAGCTGCAAGGTCAAATCGAATCGTTTGATCAATACGTGGTACTGCTCAAAAACACGGTCAGTCAAATGGTTTACAAGCATGCCATCTCGACAGTAGTGCCAGCACGCAACCCACGTAGCGGCACTACTGGCACGGGTAGTCAAACACAAGGCGTTAGTCCAACTGGTTATCAAGGCGGCGGGTTTGAACGAGGCGGCAACCCTGCGGGTGTCGGCGGTTGTTTGGTCAAGGCCAAGATCGCGGGTTTGAGCGTGGTAGCTTTGGTCAAGATCGTGGGTTTGAGCGCGGTGGATTTGGTCAAGACCGCGGCTTTGAATCGCCCGCAGACGAAGGGTCGCACGACGATAACGGCTAGGCGGCTTAGTACAGGATAAACGCCGTGATGCGATATGACTGATTGAATTAAAACCTGCTTTATAGTGGGTTTTTTTTATATGATTTTTTATGGTTTTACAAGCAATGGAATGGGGCGTTGATACTCTAATACCCGCGCCTCTCAGTACGTTTGAAGATATTATTAATATTGACGATAGTATAGTAAAATAGTGAATTGATTCATGATAACAATAGAGCGGATCCATGAGTAATACCCAAAGCAATCTCACCCACGAGCAATTTATCAGCACTGCTATTGAAGCCATCAATACGGAAATTTCTGCGCTGGCCTTGTTGACAGAGCAGATAGATGATCGATTTGCCCAAGCCTGCGATATTATTTTGGCCTGTCAGGGTCGTGTGGTGGTGACGGGGATGGGTAAGTCGGGACTGATCGGGCGCAAGATAGCGGCGACCTTTGCCTCGACTGGTACGCCTGCGTTTTTTATGCACCCAGGCGAGGCAGGGCATGGCGACTTAGGGATGCTGGTCAAAGGTGATGTGCTGCTTGCTATCTCCAACTCTGGAGAGTCAGATGAGATCAAGATGCTACTTCCCGTGGTCAAGCGTCTAGAGATTCCGCTGATCAGTATCAGCCGTGATAAGCGTGGCATGTTGCCCCGTTCAGCGGACATCGTATTGACACTCGGCAAGTCGCAAGAAGCTTGCCCGCTGAATTTAGCGCCGACTTCTAGTACCACAGCGACGTTGGCATTAGGTGATGCGTTGGCAGTGGCGTTGGTACATGCGCGTAATTTTACCTCAGAAGATTTTGCGTTGTCGCATCCAGCAGGCGCGCTTGGTCGTCAGCTACTGACTCGCGTGGAAGACTTGATGCACTCCAAGTCTGAAGACTTGCCGCTTATTCATCAGCAAGCGCCTTTACAAGACGCCCTCTTTACGATGTCAGCTGGGCGTTTTGGTTATTCATCAGCAAGCGCCTTTACAAGACGCCCTCTTTACGATGTCAGCTGGGCGTTTGGGTATGACGGTGGTGATTGATGATAGCGACAGGGTAGTTGGCGTTTTCACCGACGGGGACTTGCGCCGCGGCTTAGAAAAAGGCATCGATTTACAAACACCGATGCATGAGGTGATGGTCAGTAATCCTCGCCGCGTCAGTAAAACCATGCGAGCATCAGATGCGCTAAGCGTGATGAACGAAAACGGCATCAGTCAGCTACTCATCATCGATGAGCAAGACCGTTTAGAGGCCATCATTACCTTGCATGATCTACTAAAGGCTGGTGTAAAATAACCTTTTTTGCGAAAAGTACAGTGGGTAAGACAAAGCGCCACTAAACAAGAACCAAGCTCATTAGCCGCTAAAGGGCATGCAGTTTAATCATTATCTATAACATAATAAAAGAGAGATATCATGCAAGACTTAATCAAAAAAGCAGGAAGAGTCAAACTTTTGGTGATGGATGTCGATGGTATCTTATCAAACGGTCAAATCATTTATGATGCCAATGGCACCGAGACCAAGGCTTTTTCTGTACAAGATGGCGTCGGCGTCAAGTCGTTGGCGCGCTATGGTATTTTGACCGCCATTATTACAGGGCGCAGCAGTCCTATGGTCGACAAGCGCGCCCGTGAGATGGGTGTGGATTATGTCGTACAAGGTCGTGATGATAAACTGATTGCATTGACTGAGTTGTTAGCGATGCTGGATCCTGCGCTCAACATCACAGCAGCAGACTGTGCCTATATGGGCGATGATTTACCGGACATCAAAGCGATGCAGACCGTAGGGTTTGCCGCCACTGTCCCTAATGCTCATGCTGAGGTTATCAAGCGCAGCGACATGGTGACGACGCGAGCGGGTGGTACAGGCGCGGTACGTGAGATATGCGATTTGATTTTAAAGGGTCATGGGCACTATCAGGATTTTATAGCGCACTATACACTTGAGCAAACGCAAACTGGGGATGAGGGACTGTGAATACACGTGTATTGATCGTTCTGGCATTGATTATCGCTGGTATCGCTGGTTGGTTTTTTCAGCAGCAAGGCGAGATAACCCCGCCGGTCAGTATGGAAGCGACCGATGTCGACTATGAAGCAACGGACATCAAGGCTGTGCAGACCAATGAGCAAGGCGAGACAGAATACGAGCTGACCGCCGAATCATTGACCCACAACCCTGTGACCAATCTCGATGAGATGTCCGGTATTACCATGAACTGGGAACCATCTGCCGAGCAGCGCTATCGTATTGAGGCTGGGAGTGCCGCTATCAGCCAGCAGACAGGGGAGCTTAGCTTGTCTGGCGGTTTTACCCTCATCAGTGAAGGCAATCCGGATAAAGAGGTCGAGCCTATCAAGGTGACGGGCAGTACGCTAAAGGGCAATACCAAATCAGGACAAGTGTATAGCGAAGCACCTGTGAAAATCGAGCAAGGAGCAAATCGTTTTGAAGCGGCCACTATGACAGCCAATCTCGAGACTGGTGATTATGAATTTGGGCAAGTAGCGGTCGCCTTTACGCCAGCTCAGCGTCAGGACAAGGCACTGTTTTAAAGAGTCCATTTAAAGTGGCTGTTTACAGTGCCCAGTTAGCTGCAAGTCCTTCTATAGTTAGCTGAATGTAAAACTGTTATGGATTTAAACG